>WRDE01000029.1 GCA_009783605.1 Oscillospiraceae bacterium | reverse complement strand
TAATTTTTTCCGAACTGAACCCCAGCAGCGCCAGCGCGAGGATTGCCAGATACAGCAGCTTGACCGGGGAGCCGCGGAAGGAGGGGGGCACATCCGTATGGCCCATCCGGTCGATCCCTTCGGTCATCAGCCAGCAGATCAGCAAAAATCCCGCCGAAGTTCCCAGCGCCAGCCCGACCGCTCCGGACAGCGGCAGATTGATCCGGTGGTTGATGATCAATCCCGTTCCGACGGTAACATTGTTGAACACCGCCATCGGGAGCAACCGTTTTATCCGGCTGTACAGGCCGGGCAGCCATTGTTTCACCACCAGCGCCACGACGGTATAGAGCACGGCGGCAATCAGGAGCAGCACCAACGGCCGCAGCAGCTTGGCGGTGGGGGATACCCCCATCATGTTGTCGAGAGGATAGAATATCAACACGGTAATCAGGGTGAAAAAACTGAGCAATCCGCCGAAATACAGGATATCCCCCGGCCGCCGGACGATTTTCAGCGTCAGCGAAGTGCCGAAACCGACGGTCAGCACGATATTCTGTAAAAACGCGGCGGCGATCAGATAGGTTAAAAAATCGTTCATTCCCATTACCCCCTCAGCTCCGCGCCGGATCGCCGGATCCGGGAATCTTATCCGGATCAGCAATATCTTCATCATTTTCAATGTCGCCGATATGTTCAATTTCGGCGAAAAAATCTCTATTCGTGCTGTCTCCGTCCCTGGAATCCGGCCGGGGTTCTCTTATCATCCGGGATACCATCAATATTTTTTGCAGAACAGCGGCCATATAAGCCAACAGTATAAACCCGACAAAGGGCAGCGCGCCCCGGGCAAAAATCGGCTCAAATCCTATCGGAACATCCCAAAGCGTACCGAAAGTGACGATCTCCCGCAGTGCCGCCACTATACAAATCACCACGCCGAAACCCAATGAAGCCCCCAGTGCGTCCGCGAGCGCCGCGCCGGGATGGTTGTGCGCCGCGAATCCGCCGGCGCGGTAGGTGACTAAGGTGCTCACCGCGATCAGCGGCACAAAAATATCTAATCCCGCGTACAGCTCCGGTGAAATATATTGTCCGATGACATATCCGGCTCCCAGCAGCAGCCCCGCCGAAACAATGGCGCAGACCGGCGGCTGCAGCCAGTCGGGGATCCGGCCGCCCAGGACCGACATCAACAGGCTGATATTGACCTGGACCAGCATGGTGCAGACAGTCAGCACCACGCCGTATTTGAGACTGATACCGGACAGAATGATCGGACACAGGCCGATCAACTGGATCAGCACGATATTTTGGGTAAACCCGGTATCCCGAAAGATACCGGAAGGTTTCATAGATTGATGGGAATTGGTCATGGTTTGCACCTCTTTTTAGGGGTCAGAAAATAGGGGATAGTGTCCTAATCCCTATTTCCTAACGCCTTTTAATCTCTGCCAGTATGTCCTTGTGCGGTATATGGCCTTCCATGAGAGCCGGTCGAAAGCCGGGGCGAAGGTGTTGAGAATCAATATCGCGAAACAGCAGCCCTCTTCAAACCGGCCGGCGGTCCGCATCAGCATGACCAGAATGCCGCCGGCGGCGCCGTAAAATATCCGCCCCAGCCAGAATTTCGGCGAAGTCACCGGATCGGTCACGATAAAAATACCGGCGAACAGCAGATAGCCGGAACACAGCTCCAGCATCACGCTGTTCTCCCATCCGGTCCCCACCCGGGGGAACAGCACCGCGTAACCGGTACAGACAGCCAGAAAGGGGAGCAATGTGAAAACCGAGATGCTCCGGCGGAACAGCAGGTAGACAGCGCAGGCCAACAAGATCGCAATCGCCACCGTGCCGATAGGGCCGGGGAAATCGCCGATCAGCAGGTCGGCGGGCTTGAAGGAGGTCGCGGCGCCGGAACGCAGCAGCGAACCGAGAGATTCGCCGGTTACGATCTGGGTGATATCCCCGATCGGGGTATTCGGCGCCGGATAGGTGAACATCCGGCCGTCGAAACAGAGGGTGATAAAAGCCAACCCCCCCGCCGCCGGATTGAATATGTTGCGTCCGGCGCCGCCGAAAGGTATTTTGATCGCGAATATGGCAAAAGCGGCGGCGGCTATCGGCATCCAGTAAGGAGCGGCCGGGGACATCACCGCGGCGATAATGCCGCCGGTAACCGCGGCGGTGCCGTCGGCCCATCCCGGCGGCCGGCGCAGAAACAGGTTGCCGATCCCGTCGAACAGCATTGCCGAAATTATACCGTGCAACATCACATACAGCGGCCGCATCCCGTAATATATACAGGAAAAAGCCACCAACGGCGCCAGCGCGATCAGCACATCCAACCGCATATACACCGCTTTGTCCCGCTTCCGCAGATAAGGCGGCTTTCCGCGTTTAAATCTCATCTTCTTCCTCCCAGCTGCTGTAGATACGGCTGTTGGTATCCCGGGCGCTGCTCACCTGATCCGACAGCTCCCGGCCGGCCGGGCAGACATGAGAACAGCACCCGCAGCCGTCACAGGTGTCCGGACGCAGCGAGGCGAGCTGCTCATATTGCATATTTTCTACCCGGCGGACGATCTCGAAGGGCAGCAGCCCGGCGTGGCAGACGCCGACGCATCGCCCGCAGCCGCAACAGACCCCGTGGGCCGGCACCGCTTCCTCGGTAAGGGCCAGCAGACAGGTTACCCCGGGCAATATCAGCATCCGGTCGGATTCCGCCGCCCGGCCGGTCATCACGTCGCCGGAAAGCAGCCGGACCGGATCGGCTTTTAATCCGCAGATCTCCAGCAATTTCTCGGCGGTAGTCCCGAAAGGCGCCCGGATATTCCGGGGGGATTTCACCGCGTCGCCGGATACCGTCACCACACAGCTGCCGTGCATCTCCCCGTAAACGGCGGCGCGGTAAAGGGCCAGACAGGCCTGCACGCCGATGCGGCAGATCCGCCGCCCCCACGGATTTTTTTCCAGCTTGACCGCGGGATACCGCCGCCGCACCTGGAAAATAGCCTTTTCATTATTGATCCGCCGGGCCAGCGGCCGCCGCCGGTTTCGCTTCAGCCGGACGTTGATCTGTCCCGCCGTCGCCCGCAGCGCCAGCGCCGCCAGCTGTACCCCCATCCATATCTGCTCAACCGATTCGTTCATCACCGCCCAGGCGGAAGAGGCATATCCCTGATTCTCCGCTCCGTCGGCGATCACCAAATCACAGTAGTTTTCCCGGTATTCCTCTAACTTCCGGTACAGATAATGGCCGTCTAACTCATCGATAATGCCGGCCGCTTCGGCCGCCTCCAGCACATCCGCCGGGCGCAGCTTATCAAAATTTTTCGCGGCGGGGGATTCGCTGACCGGCGAAGGCATACAATCAATGGCAGCGCACTCCAACTGCCCATATAATGGATGGGAGGCGTCGCGCAGCCCGGCGAAAACACCGAAAACATGGGCGCGCATCACCGGCTGGCCGTCGTCAGCCGATTCGGCGATCTGCTTTCCGGGATAGACCACTTCATTGGTACTCAGCAGGCACCTGGCCCGGGAACCGGTGTAGGAGAGGGGCAGATATACCCGCAGTGTATCCGCCGGCAGTATCACCACCGGCTGCGAAACCGCCGGTTCGATCCTCGACGGCAGCACAAGTCCTTTTCGGGTCAGCAAAGCCATGATATATCCTCCGGTTTTACCAATAAAACAGCGGTTGTTTAATGGACAGATTTCGTATAGAGTTAGAAGTGGCGAGTGGTGAGTGACGAGTGGTGAGTATTAGTTTTTAGTTGTCTGCTAACAGCGAACAGTTTTCGCCGCGCAAAGAAGCTAAGTAAGCAGGACGCAAGCGTCCTGCGCGAGCCTCGAACCGCATGAGTCCGTACTTCTCGCCACTCGCCACTAACCACTCCTACATAAGGGGGCCATAACAGTGCAGATGGAATTGTCAGATAACGGCAGTCTCACCATTCTTTTGACCGACGCCGAGCTGGGCCGGTTCGGGCTGCGGTTTGAGCAGCTGGATTACGCGGTGCCGGCCACCCGTCTGGCGATACACAGCCTGCTGGACGACGCCCGCCGCAATCTGGGATTCGATTGTTCCGGCAGCTTGCTGATCGAGGCGCTGCCCACCGATACCGGCTGTCTGCTGTTGGTCACGCCGGCCGGCGCGCGGCGCCGTATCCGGATGAAACGCGCCGCCGGCCCGTTGGTTTACCGGTTCGCCGATGTGGACGCGCTGTTCTCGATGGCGGAAGCCTGGAACCGGGCGGTCCGCTGCGGAACACAAACCCGGACAGTCCGGGAGAAAGCGGTCCGCCGCGGCGACTGGGTCTCGTCCCTCTATCTCTCTCCCGATGGTTACCGGTTGATATTAGATGAGCCCCCCGCCGGAGCGCTCCCGCTGTTAGAGGAATTCGGCCAATGGATCGGCGAAGGCGCCCTCGGCGCCGCCCATACCGCCGAACACGGCGTACCGTTAGCGGTAGGAGACGCGATGCCGCGGCTTTGCGCGGCAATTCTTAATGCAAAATGCTAAATTCCGGCGACAAGACAAGTATAATTATCCCCTTAATTTGCCATTTTCAATTTACAATTTGCAATTTTCTAACCACTTCCGCCGGGTTATTGCTGTTCATCACGGCACTGCCGGAGACAGCGATATCCAGTCCGGCGGCGGCCAGTTCGGCGATGTTATCGGGGCCGATGCCGCCGTCGGCCTGGATTTTTACCGGCAATTTCCGGGTGTCGATGATCTTTCGTAATTTTATGATCTTATCCAGCATGGCGGAGATAAACGGCTGGCTGCTCTTGCCCGGATGCACCGTCATCACCAGCACAAAATCTACCGACGGCAGCAGCGGCTCTATCATTTCAACCGCCGTTCCGGGGCTGAGCGCGATACCGGCGGCACAGCCCGCCTCCCGTATCCGCCGCAGCAGCGCCGGCAGCGGGCCGGCGGCCTCGCAATGCAGCGCTATCCGGTCGGCGCCGGCGGCGATAAAATCCTCCAGCACCGCCGCCGGATCCCGCACCATCAGATGCGCGTCAAAAGGCAGCGCCGTCAGCGGCCGCAGCCTCACGGCCATCTCGGCTCCATAGGTGGTATCCACCACAAAAATACCGTCCATCACATCCAAATGCAGCATCTCCGCACCGGAACGGTCAACAATTCTGACTGCCGATTCATATTCTTTTTCATCGCAGGACAGGATGGAAACCGAAACAATCATAAGGCGGCCTTTCATTAAAGCAACTTGATTTCATTTTGTAAAAAGATAAAAATCAAATCAGGAAGAATGCCGCGGCATTCTTCGGGGGTGGGCACGGCAAAACTCATCCGGTTCTATTAGCCTCGGAACCCACCCCAGTTGTAAAAAGATAAAAATCAAATCAGGAAGAATGCCGCAGCATTCTTCGGGGGTGGGCACGGCAAAGCTCATCCGATTTGATCAATCCCGGAGCCCACCCCAATTGTGCCACACATTCTGCACGTCGTCGTTGTCCTCCAGCATATCCAACAGCTTTTCCATCTTGACGACGGCTTCGGGTTCGGTGATATCGTTATACAGGTCCGGCACCATTTCCAGCTCGGCCGACAGGAAGGTATACCCTTTTTTCTCCAGTGCCTCCCGGACGGCGGTGAAATCCTCCGGTTCGGTGGTGATGGCATAGACCTCGCCGTCGGCGGCGAAATCCGACGCGCCGGCCTCCAGCGCGTCCTCCATCAGCCGGTCCTCGTCCCGCCCTTCCGCTTCGACGGCCAGCACCCCTTTTTTGTTGAACATAAACGACACACACCCGGTCTGGCCGAGGTTGCCGCCGTATTTGTCGAAATAATGGCGCATTTCTCCAGCGGTACGGTTGCGGTTTTCGGTCAGCGTCTCGACGATAACGGCGATACCGGACGGGCCGTATCCCTCATAGGTCAGCGCCTCGTAATTGGCTCCGCCCGCTTCGCCGGCGGCTTTTTTGATGATCCGGTCGATGTTTTCGTTGGGGACATTATTGGCCTTGGCCTTGGCGATGGCGTCCTTGAGCTTGGCGTTGCCCGCCGGGTCGGGGCCGCCGCCCTCCTTGACCGCCACAGCCAGCTCCCGGCCGATTTTGGTAAAAATTTTAGCCCGCTGGCTGTCGGTCTTTTCTTTTTTCCGCTTGATGGTACTCCATTTGGAATGTCCGGACATGACAAAACAGCCCCTTTATACTTGTAATAATAAAACAATTATAACATAAACCGCTCATGGGCGCAAGAGAGAATTCAATTGATCATTGTGTCGCAACCTAAAAAATTCTGAAAGCGCGGCATTCCGAAAAAATCCGAATGCCGCGCTCTTATTTATTTGGTTTTCACTTCACAATTGTTGCGGTTGATTGGCGGGGTGCGACGGGGAGAATGGGGAGAGACAGGTTTATGGTAAAGGGTTATACGCAAAATCACGCATGAAGGTTATTTCTTTTACTGGAAAGTCTGGAAGGTAGTTATAATCCACCCTTACAACTAATTTGTCATTTGTACAAGATGTAATAGCACAGGATAGTAGTGCTACACAATGAGTCCCCCATTGAAAATATCCTCTATCGGGATCATCTAATGACGCTACACCGGTGGTGCCGATTGCTACAATGTCAAAAACCACACGAGATACGGTACCTATCGAAATGTCAATGGTGCGGCCTTTATACATGAGCGCGCCCGAAAGCCAAAATTTATCATTTTCTCCATTGTTGACGAACCAGATATCCGGATCGGTTGATACCCACTTTGAGCCTGTATCTGTCGCAAACGCCCCGTCATTAGCATAGTAAGGAAAACATCCAAACAATCCAAACAGAAATAAAAAGCATAAAACGATTGCCAATGCGCATCGTGGTTTCTTGGGCATTTTTTTCATCCCCCTTTTTGATCATAGTATACAGACATTGTGCCGCGCTGTAAAGAGCGGATTGTTTTTATGGCTTGGGTTCTTCGCCGGCTATGGTCGGTTGCAGACGTTCCCGTATCTTTTGGAACACCACCGTTATCCCCACCGCGAACAGGATGATCAGCGACAGGAAGAACGGTTTTATGCTCCCTTCAGTCTGCCACGGTCCGGTTTCCCATCGGAAGGAATAGACATCGACCGCCCCGAACAGCAGGAACATCGCCAGGACATAGAAAAAATTGCGTCCGGCCATCGCCTTCATCACCCGCCGGTGTTCGGGGGCGGATTTCCGGATACAGGTAAAACTGTATATCAGACAACCCAGCGCCGCCGCCAGCAGCGGCAGCACCGCATACCCGGCGTTCCCTTCGTGGATTATAAAATTCAAAGCGAAGACACCCGTCACTAAAACGCCGGTTGGGACCAGCTGCAGCAGCGTCATCTTTTTCAGCAGCGGCGTAAGCGGGTGGGCGCGTCGGGGCAGCAATTTACCGGCCAGCACGGCTGCTGTTATAATCATACCGGTCAGCATCAGCGGCAGCAGCTCAAGATAATATTCAAAGCTGATCACGCTGTCGAGATAAAAATTGTCCCGTACCAAAATGAACGGCAGCGCGAGGATGACTGCCGATCCCGCCGCCAGGATTGCCGCGTAAAAATACCGGGCGATCCGTAGTCTGGCCGCCGCCACCATCTGAGCCGCTTCGCCGGCGGCAGAAAACACGTCGTCATCCGACAGCTTTTGCAGCGCGGTGCCGCGTTCGATCAACACGACAAACACCGCTGTTAGCGCCAGTATGGCACAACAGCCGAAAGCGAGAATCGGCGCATACATGGAATACGCGGTGGTATACAGTAACAGTAGTCCGACCGCCGACAACAGTATCGACACTAATGAATAGCTGAAAAACCGGTTGGCGGCGGAGCCGGCCAGCCGCTTGATCTGGCGGTCGACGTTGGGATTGCCGTGCTGTCCGGCTGGTTCCCGAACCAGCCGCTGGCCCAGCAGTATCTCGTCGCAGCTGACCTCGAACAGCTCGGCCAGCACCGGGATCAGTCCCAGATCCGGCGCGCTCTCGTCCCGCTCCCATTTGCTGACGGTCTTATTCGACACATTCAGCCGGTCGGCCAGCTCCTGCTGTGTCAGCCCCCGGGAACGGCGCAGCGCCGACAAAAAGGCGCCGATAGATTTCTTATCCATGGTGTAATCCTCCCGATTGGTTTCTATTGTTGAGTGGATGCGCAGACAGTCGCAGCGCGACTGTGTATGTGCTGGTTATTATTCTATGGCCCGGAGAGAAAGAAAACCAGCCCCAAGAAAGAGAAGATGTCTACGAATCGGAGAATTTTAAATTGTCGGGCCTGATTCCACGCCTTTTCTGGCATTCCATCCAACCCGATCCCCCGCCTCATGGGGCGGGGGATTTATTGATTATAGCATTTGTCTATGGTTTTCGGCAAGGCATATGTATTTTTTGATCCGATTATATTTCGCCTTGAATTGACCTCAGCCGTGTGATAAAATTGTCCAGTGTAAATTTGCCCACTGCCCACTAATCACTAATCACTATCCACTATCCACTAATAATTGAGGATTTCCTATGCCATTACTCGGAATCATCCTGCTGTCCTGCGCCGGCGCGTTTATCCTGCTGCTCGGATATATGCATTTGGAAACCCGCCTGCTGAAGGTGCGGCGGGTGACTATTGCCGCGGCGGTCAGCCCGGTGCGTTTTATGCAATTTTCGGATCTGCATGTGGGGATGATGTATGTCAGCCTGAAAAAGATCACCGCCGCTGTTGCCGCCGCGAAACCGGATTTTTTGGTGTTCACCGGCGATTATTTCCAAAAGGAAGAAGAAACCGGCCGTTTTATATCCTTTATGAAACAAATCCGCCAGGTCCACGCGGGGCCGGTCTTTCTCTGTTTCGGCAACCATGACCGGGTAGACGTTTTTGATCCTGACGAAAGAGCTTTCGAGCGGGTCTGCGCGGCGCTGACAGCCCTCGGCGTTACGGTTTTAGAAGATAGAAACTGTATATATAACAATGAGATCAATATTATCGGGCTGTCCGACGAGCGCTGCACCCGGATAGCCGAACGGAACAGCGGCATCCGGGCGGATACCGCGGGGACGCTGGCCGCCCTGCGCCGGGATGGAATGTTCAACCTGCTGATCACCCACAACAGCGATATCCTGCTCCGGCTGCCGGAGCGGGCGGTGGATTTTGCCGTCACCGGTCATACCCACGGCGCCCAGGTGCGCACCCCTTTCAACATCGAAACCAAAATACTGCACCGCCGCGATAAATTAGCAAGCCGGTACAATATGCTGCGGGGGCTGCACACGTTCCGGGGCATCCCGTTCTATATCAATCCCGGTCTGGGCAACAATCTGTTCCCGATCCGGTTCCGCGCGGTTCCGGAAATTACCGCATATACAGTCGGGAAGCTGGAATAACAAAACATATTCTGTCGAAAAATATTTTTTCTTGACGATTTTTCCGAAAAGTGATATTATTAAAATAATATTCCCGAATAATATTCACTTGGAGATGCGGTTTATGGCTACTGTTTCCAAAAGGACCCTTGACGGTTTTGACGCGCACAGCAAACGAATATCTTTTAGAGTAACAGATATCGATGTTAAAAAGTACTTCACAGCCATTGGCAAAGGACTGCTGTGCGCGTTTGTGACCCACAGCGCTGACGGGGTATTCGGGGCGGCGGCACAGCTTGCGGAATCTTTCGGCTTCGGCGAAGATTTGAGCGTAACGGCATACAAGCTATGCACCCGGGCTATGGGTGAAGCCATGCGCAGTCTGTCGGAAGTACCGATTCCATTGACATTCCGGGACGAAACCGGCGGCACTTGGGCGGCGGCTGTGGACAGCGCGGCGGAGCGGGCGGCAGAGGGCATACCGGAGATTTTTTATTTCCATAAAGGCTTTTGGGATGATCCGTTTGAAACAGACTTCTACAAACACATTGTGGCCTGGCTGCGAAAATGTTTGTCTGAGATAGGTGCGGAAGAGAAGAGCATAGACCTGATCTGTTATACGCTCAAAAATTTATTTGCGGATTCGTTCAGAGACGAATGGCGTAAAAATCCCGATAAATATAAAAAGTTAGAAGAATATTTTTATAACTCTGCCGAGGGCGTGGCGACGCGGCAGGAGGAATGGGCAAAAAATAATGAACGCCTTGAAAGACTTGTTGAAGAGGGCGTTTTTGGCGAGAATTACGGCTTGCGGCAGATCTATGTACCTCTGAACGCGTATTACACGAACAAAGCTGAACAGGAACGGCGGATGGAAGCAGACCCGGAAAAATTTGTCGTCCAGCTGGATTCCTGGTTATTGCAATGGTTAGAAACCAGCGGCCCGGAGGATAGCTACCGCGTGATCAGCGGCGAGCCCGGCAGCGGAAAGTCCACCTTCGCGAAGATGTTCGCCTATAACAATAAAGAAAAACACAATATTATCTACGTCCCGCTCCATGAGATGAATTTTACCAGCGGCGAATTCAGGACGGCGCTGGCCGCTTATACAAAAAAGATAGAATTTGCGGAGGATCTGCTGGACCGCAAAGAGCTGTTAGTTATTTTGGATGGGTTGGATGAGTTGACCGAGCAGAACAGCACCGGCGTTCGGGTGGCGGGCAATTTTGTTTCGCGGGTGATCAGCGACTTGAAATACTTGAACGGCAACGGAAAAAGGATAAAAGTCATCTTTACCGGACGTATTCCGGCGGTGCAGGACGCGGCAGATTTATTTAATAAAGCCGAATACCAGCTGCGGCTGCTTGGCTTTTACCAAGATAAGAAGGAAAAAGACAATTTGCAGGATCCGCAGGAATTATTAAAAGACTACCGGATTGACTGGTGGCGCCAATACGCCGGGGTGACGGGGCTGGACGCCGAACTGCCGAAGGCCGTAAAAAACGAAAACCTGCTTGACCTGACGTCCTCGCCGCTGACGCTGCATCTGACGGCGCTATGCTATAAAGAGGACCCAAAAAAATTTACCGCCCTCCACAACCGCGCCGGGCTGTATAAAAGGGTGCTGGACGGTGTGTTCCACCGGGGGCCGAAAACCGGCGGGGAGCACCCGCTGGCGAGAGCGTTAAAGTCGTTTGACAATTTCTTATCGGTGCTCAGCGATATCGCCGCCGTGATGTGGCACAACGCCAACGACCGCGCGGTGCCGCTGACCAAGGTGGCCGAATATTGCCGCAAGAACAATCACGAGGAGCTGCTCCGCAATTTGAGAGGGGTGTCGGACAACAGCGATATTACCAAGCTCTGCCTGCTGTTCTACGGGCAAAAGGCCAGCGTGGACGGCGCGGAGGCCTATGAATTCACCCATAAGAGCTTCGGGGAATTTTTGGTGGCGCGGCAGTTTGTGGAGAAGCTGAAAGCGATGGCGGAGGACCGGGATGAGGAGCGGTCGTTGCGGAATTGGCTGGAGTTCTGCGGCCATACGATGCTGCGGATAGAGCATTCCGGATTCATCCGCGGGTTGGTCGCCATGGAAGACCGGGAAACCGTTGTGAACTGGCGGGCCGCGGTGGTCAAAAGGATAAACTATGTGCTGGCGGAAGGTATGCCCTGCAAAAGCCCGAACCGCCCCGGCCATAAGGAAGAAACACGGCAGATGCGCAACGCCGAAATCGCGCTGCTGGCCGCCCACAGCGCGTGTGCTTTGGCGACAGAGGATATGTCTGCGTCGGCAATCGAATGGAGCGGGAAAACGGATGACGGTGAATGGGAAATAAAAAAAGCCGCCGGTGGTTGGCTGAACCGTTTGCGGGGTAGAGCGGATTGCAATATTGTAAAGTGTCATTTGAACCATCTTGATTTTTCCGGGTGCGTTTTGTTTAACCAAGATTTTTCCGAGGCCGACTTATCAGGATCGATTTTTAATGATGCTTTTTTGAACGGTGTATGTTTTGCTTTTGCCAATCTTAAAAACACGGAATTAAAAAAAGCAAAATTGAACTGGTCAATGTTCATTTTTATAAAAATGGCTAATTGCGACTTAACATCGGCGGAGTTTTTGCACGCTTCTTTGATGCATACAGATTTCACATCAGCAATTCTTTCGGAAACTTCTTTCGATGAAGCTACGACTCAATATTGTATTTTCCCAGATGAAGTATTGCAGCGTTATAAACCATTTGATATATCTAAACTTAGCCTGATGATAAAAAAAGAACCAGATGAATCCTAACCATCTCAATCCCAAATCATCGCCCCCGTGCGTAACGCCGCTTTGTATCCGCGCTCAATATCTTTCAATAATAAAACT
>WRDE01000028.1 GCA_009783605.1 Oscillospiraceae bacterium | reverse complement strand
ATCATCGGGAAAAAGGGGTAGCCCAGCGCCCGGATATGGTCGCCGAAGGTGTCGACCGCCGCCTGGTCGCTGAGATCGCATTTGTTGGCGGCGACAATCATCGGCCGGGCGGCCAGCTCCGGGTTGAACCGCTCCAGCTCCCGGTTGATGGTCTCAAAATCGGCCACCGGATCCCGCCCCTCGCTGCCGGATACGTCGACAATGTGAACCAATAACCGGCAGCGTTCGACATGCCGCAGAAAATCGTGTCCCAGCCCAACCCCCTCGCTGGCTCCCTCGATCACCCCGGGGATATCCGCCATCACAAAAGCAGAGCTTCCTCCAGAGGAGGGAGCCCCCACCCGAACCACGCCGAGGACCGGCGAGAGGGTGGTGAAATGATAGTTGGCGATCCCCGGCCGGGCCTCGCTGACCACCGAGATCAGGGTGGATTTGCCGACATTGGGGAACCCGACCAGCCCCACGTCGGCCAGCAGCTTCAATTCTAACCGCAGTTCCCGGTCCTCGCCCGGCAGACCGGGTTTGGCGAACCGGGGCGCCTGACGGGTGGGGGTGGCGAAATGGGCGTTGCCCCAGCCGCCCCGGCCGCCTTTGGCCGCCGTGAACGGCCCATCGGCGGAGATATCGGCCAGCAGCCGGCCGGTTTTGTTGTCGTAGACCAACGTCCCCCGCGGCACCCGCAGCACCAGATCGGCGCCGGCTTTGCCGGAACAGCGCTTGGGACCGCCCTTCTGGCCGTTTTCGGCGGCGAACTTGCGCTTGAACCGGTAATCCGACAGGGTATTGGCGTCGTCCTGCGGGATAAAGACGACGCTGCCGCCTTTGCCGCCGTCACCGCCGTCCGGGCCGCCCGCCGCCACATATTTTTCCCGGTAAAACGAAACAGCGCCGTCGCCGCCGGCCCCGGCCCGGATATGGATGGTGGCTTTGTCGATAAACATAATGGGGTTGCTCCATTTCTTCTTTGATCTTCATTATGAAGGAATTAATAAAACGATAAAATACCCTTGTTGGGAAGAACGCGCAGCGTTCTTCTGGGGGGGGGGGGCACGCTTCAGCACCTATTTGATTTGATGTGCCTCCCTCATTTGCCCACGCAAAACCGCGCAAACACCTCATCCACCACCGCTTCGGTAACCCGCTCGCCGGTCAGCTCCAAAATTGCCGCCATCGCCTCGTCACAGGCGGTCATCACCGCGTCCAACGCCAGTCCGCTGTCGAGAGCAGACAGCGCGTCCTCTAAAGCGGTTTGACACCGCAGCGCGGCGGCATACTGCCGTTGGGTGATAAGCGCCGGGATATTCTCTGCTGACGGCAGGCTTATGTTGCAAATGCAACAAATCGCGTCGCTCAATGCGTCCATGCCCTCGCCGGTTTTGGCTGAGAACAAGACATATGGCAGCCGGTCCGGCAACAATGAGAGAGAAAATTCCAGCGGACGGTCGGTTTTGTTCACCACCGCCACCGCCGGGCAATCAGCCAATTCGTCTATCAGTTTCAAATCATTGTCATCCGCCGGCCGGGAACCATCAAAAACTGCCAGCACCAACGCCGCCGACTGCATTCGTTCCCGGGCCAGCGATACGCCGATATGTTCCACCTCGTCGGCGGTATCACGGATGCCGGCGGTATCCGCGAGCCGCAGCAGCAGGTCGCCCACCAACACCGTCTGCTCCACCACGTCCCGGGTGGTGCCGGGGCGGTCGGTGACGATGCTGCGGGGGAAACCAGACAACAGATTCATCAGCGTCGATTTCCCCACATTCGGCGAGCCGATGATGGCAGTATCGATCCCCTGCCGGAATAGCAGATTGGATTGAAAAGTGGTGGTCAATGCGACGATTTCCAACAGAGTACGTTGCAAAAGCAACCGAATTGGACCATTTTCTGGCTCCGGAACGTCTTCGTCGGAGTAATCCACAAAAGCGGCATAGGCGGCTGCGATCTCTAACAGCCATTCCTTACAGCCGTTCAGACGGGAGCTGACAACGCCGTCTAAGACGGTCAGCGCCTGCCGCGATACCAACCGGTTTTCGGCGGAGATCAGATCCATTACCGCTTCGGCCTCCGCCAGATCCAACTTTCCGCCCAGAAAGGCGCGTTTGGTAAATTCACCGGCTTCCGCCGGCACCGCGCCGGCGGCGACTGCCGCCGCGAGACAGCGGTTGAGCAGGTACCGCCCGCCGTGGCAGCTGATCTCAACGACATCCTCGCCGGTGAAGGAATGGGGTCCGCGGAAAACCACCGCCACCGCGCTGTCAAATTCTCCGTCGCTGTCATATACACGGCCGTATGCCGCCTGATAACCGGGTAATTGTTCCAGCTTATTCGCCGATGGATCGGCGCAGCGGATCAGACGGAAGATACGTCCGGCGACAGCAATCGCCTGCGGTCCGGATATACGGATCACGCCGATTCCGGCCTGTCCGGCGGCAGTGGCAATAGCGGCAATGGTGGTCATCTTCGGCTCCTTTTTTTTACCTATTATCTCCAGAGTTTCACTTTTCCTTTTTCCTGCAATTGTGTAAATATCATCGCCACTACCGGAAGCAGCAGCATACCCGGCAGACCGGCTAATTTCAACCCGAGATACATGAAGAATAAGGTTACCAACGGATTGAGCCCGATTTGCTGGCTGACCAATTTCGGTTCCAGATAGTTCCGGATGACCGTGATCAACACATAGCCAACCGCCAGCCCTATCCCGACGGTCATATCGCCGGTAATGACGGCGATAACTGACCAGGGAATGAGGATTGTACCGGTACCGAGAACAGGCAGGATATCAACCAGCGCTGTCAATGCGGCGAATAACAGCGCGTGAGGGATGCCGAGGATTAGAAAGGTGATCAGCAGCTCAACGAAAGTGATGCCCATCAACAGCATATAGGTACGTATCAACTTCATCAAGGTACCGGAAAACAAGCTGCGGATATCCTGCGACAATTGCCGGTGCCGTTCCGGGATCTGGCGGAACAAAAAGGCGGTAACCTTTTCGTAATCTATGGTGAGAAAGATTGAGGCGATCACCCAAAAGAGGAAGGAGACTAACAGCGACGGCAGCCGGGCGGCGGCATTGGTGACGGCGGTAACCGTACCGGTCAGCAGCGAAGTGATACCTTGCCGGGCATCGTCGATGCTGTTTTTTAAGAAGTCCAGCACTTCCTGCGAAACGTTGTTTTTGAGATTGTCTAACGCGGCGTTGATGCTTTCGGTAGCCGAAGCGACGGTGTTGGTGATCATTTTGATGTTGTTCTGGTCGCTGACAAAATTGGTGATACCGGCGATAATCTGCCAGATGCTGACGGCCACCAATCCGGCGATCAGCAAGACCAGCAATACCACCAGCAGTACCGAAAAAACTTTACGTCTGGCCAGGGTGCTGGCGCCTAACCATCGCAGCGGGCGCTGCAGTGCCGCCGCCACGGCAAAGGCGAATAGAAAAGGCAGCATCAATCTGAATAGCAGCGTACCCGCCAGGATAACGGTGGCCAGGATGAGGGTCAGATAGATAAAATTTATCAGAAACTTGCCGCGGCGGAGCGCTTGTTCGGGATCAAACAAACGGTTGAACTGCGGATCCATATGAGAAACCTCCTGTAAAGTATATCATGCCGGACGGTCATATTACCAGCTTTTTCAAAAATTTTCGCGAATCTTCACAACAGCGTCACAAATAGCGGTTAATATGGTTAAGTATAACCAAATGTTATGCGGAGGATGTGCGGAGCAATGGCAAACGATAAAAATGCAACGAAAAAAATATTGGTGGTGGACGACGAGCTGCGGATGCGGCGGGTCATTGTGGATTATCTGTCGATCAAAGGGTACGATATGGCGGAAGCCGGAGATGGCGAGCAAGCGCTGGCTGTTTTCGCCGAGCAGCGGCCGGATCTTGTGCTTTTGGACGTGATGATGCCGAAGATGGACGGGTACACTGTTTGTAAAAAACTGCGGGAGATGTCGGATGTACCGGTTATCATGCTGACCGCCAAAACCGAAGAAGAAGACGAGCTCGCCGGATTTTCATTGGGAGCCGACGAATATATCGGCAAGCCTTTTTCGCTGAAAATTCTGCTCGCCCGGGTGGAAGCGGTGTTTCGCCGCCGGCAGGATCCGGCCGGCGGGTCAGCCGGCCAGCCCCGGCAGTTCGCCGGCCTGTCGGTCAATCCCGAATCCCGGGAGGTGCGGGTGGACGGGGTACCGGTGGAATTGACCTATACCGAATTCGAGCTGCTGAGCTATCTCATGCTCAACAGCGGCATGGCGCTCTCCCGGGACCGGATCTTAGACACTGTTTGGCGGTACGACTATTTCGGCGACGCCCGGACGGTGGATACGCATATTAAAAAACTCCGCAGCAAGCTTGGCGGGCGGGGAGAATATATCAAGACGATACGCGGAGTGGGGTATAAATTTGAGAGTTAGGAGTTAGGAATGAGGAGTTGGAAATTGAGTGCAAATGATTTAATGAAGTTCGCCCGTCTAAAGGGCCGGGGTGTCGGGGCGTGGAATCAGATCAAACAAATTAAATTCCTATATTTCAATATTTTAATTGAAATATAGGATAAAATTTTGTAAAATAGCAGCAGGAGAAATAAAATACAGGGGGGAAGAATGACATATGACAACGGCAACCTTTGAAAAAGCGCTGAAACAGGGGCGTGGCAGCGCCATTATCACGCTGCGGACGGCGCCGGACAGGGAAATTTACCGGCCGGCGGTATTGAAAACCTGTTTGCGGGATACGCGAATAGAGTGCCAGGTGGAGGAGGAGCGGTCGGGGTATCTCTATTCCGCTATCGGGGTATTTGCCTATCCGGATGATTTTTTAGCTGAGATTCAGAAAGAATTTTTATGTCCGGATATTTCCTGGGGTCTGTTTGAACAGCTGACCGGTCTGCTCTGTTATTTTGCCGACGATGAAAACCAGAAACAAGAGCTGCGCCAAAAGGCAACAGGCGTATTATGGGACGGGTATGACCGGCTGCTTGCGGCATTGAACCGCCCGAAAAAGACGTTGAATTTTTACCGCCGGTGGGATCAGCTGGAATGTCTCTGTGTCTGGCTGCTCCGGCTCGGCGGGAAAAAGGAGTTTCAACAAATGGCGGCCGATATCGGCGGTCTGATGCGGCGGTATAATCCGGAGCCGCTCTGCTTCAATTGGTTTATGACACAGGCCGTTTCCCAGTTTGGGCGGCGATGGCTGGATAATTTTTTTCTCCGGCATCAGGACCGGCCGGAGATCGCCATTTTCGGACAGCTTCTCACTACCCTTACCGCCGAACCGGTACAGCTCATGCCGCCGCCTTCGGTGGAGGAGACGGTGATCGCCAGCCGCCAGCCGGGGTTTGACAGCCGCGCTTTGGCGATACGGCTGGCCCGCAACGGCACGGCGGAGGAACTGGGGCGACTGGCGCTGGAAGCTCTGGCCGAGCCGGACGCCGATGTAAAAGCGAAACTGCTCTGGGCTTTCCGGATCACCCCTTTCCCGTTGGATATTGCGCCGTTGCTGGAATATTTGGAAACCGGCCATCCGGCGCTGCGGGAGGTGACGCTGGAAACACTGGCGTTGCTGCGGGATGACCGGGTACGGGTATTGGCGAAAGAGCTGTTGGCGTCCCCCGAAAAGGAGGCGGAGCATCCCGTCGCGGCGGAGATGCTCTGCGTCAATTTCAATCGGACTGATGCGGCCGTGTTGGAGAAAGCGGTGCGCGCGCTGCGTCAAAATAGAGCTTTCTGGGCATATAAACGCGTTGTGCGGCTGATCGCCGCCAATACATATGCCCCGGTGAAATTGCTGCCGTATATATGGAAAAAAACCGCCTGCTCCCATTGCCGGTACGATATTGCCGCGGCGATGGGTAAGCGGGGGGCGCTGACGCCGGAGATAATAGAAGAATGCCGGTATGAGGCGCATGAGGGTACGAAAAAATGGGCGGAAAAACGGTGAAAAGATGAAGATTCTGGCAATCGAAACCTCCTGTGACGAGACAGCGGCGGCGGTGGTCCAGGACGGCCGCCGGGAGCTGTCGGGGATGGTGGCGTCTCAGGTGGAAGAGCACCGGCTCTACGGCGGCGTGGTGCCGGAGATCGCCAGCCGGCGGCATGCCGAAGCCATCAGCCGGCTGACCCGGGAGGCGCTGGACCGGGCCGGGACCGGGCCGGCGGGGCTGGACGCGGTGGCGGTAACCGCCGCGCCGGGATTGATCGGCGCGCTGTTGGTCGGGGTCAACTTTGCCAAGGGGATATCCATGCGGTGGGGGCTGCCGCTGATCCCGGTGCACCACCTGCGCGCCCATATCGCCGCCGCTTATCTGGCGTATCCCGAGCTGTCCCCGCCGTTTCTGTGTCTGGTGGTTTCGGGAGGGCACACCCATTTGGTTGTCGCCGAGGATTATACCCGGTTCCGTGTCCTTGGGCGCACCCGAGACGACGCGGCCGGCGAATGTTTCGACAAAGCCGCCCGGGCGATGGGGCTGCCCTATCCCGGCGGCATCGAAATCGACCGGCTGGCCGCCGTCGGCGACCGGACAGCATTCAAACTGCCGATACCCAAGATTCCGGGGCTGGATTTCAGTTTTTCCGGGATAAAAACCGCCGTTATCAATTTGATTCATAACAACACGCAAAAAGGCGGAACGCTGCCGCTGGCAGATCTGGCCGCATCCTTCCAGCATACCGTCTGCGATATCCTCTGCACCCGGACAATGCAAGCCGCCGCCGCCCTGACCTCGCCGCTGCCGGTGGTGCTGACCGGCGGGGTGGCGGCCAATGCCGGACTGCGGAAAATGATGGCTGAACGCTGTGCCGCCGCCGGCTATCCCTGTTACCTGCCGCCGCTAAGGTTATGCGGAGACAATGCCGCGATGGTTGGCGCACAGGCGTATTATGAATATCAGGCAGGGCATACCGCGTCGATGTCGCTGAATGCCGCCGCTACGATGGGGATTGAGAATAATTTTTAACAAGGAGAATATCCTTATGGATAATCTATCTAAAAAAGAATTGCAAGCGCAATACCGAGAAAGAGAGATCATCGGCGGGGTGTATGTTATACAGAACACCCTACAGAACAAACTACTCATGGATATTGATGTAAATCTGCGCAGCAGTCGGAACCGGTTTAATTTTGCGGTCATGACCGGATCATGTGTACATCCGAAACTGCGAACTGACTGGGTCGAACAAAAAGGACAGCATTTTATCTTTAAGACTCTGGAAGAGATCAAAAAGCAAGAGTCGCAGTCCATATCAGAATTTAAAGGGGAATTGGAACTGTTACAGCAGATGTGGCTTGAAAAATTGGCGGGAGAAACATTTTATTAAACTTTCTTTTTATAAAATAGATTATTAAAAAATAATCAAAGCTATATAATATCTTATATCAAAAAAGCGCGGCAATCCATTACCAAAAATCGGATTGCCGCGCTTTTATTTTATTACTGCGAAAACTCCTAACTCCTCAAAACATCCCGGTTATACTTTCCACCAACGAACCTAATGTCTTCAATATTTTGCCGACATTACGTTTGACGCCGCGCTTGTTGCGGCGGACATAGCAATATCCGGTGCTGCCGGCAACGCAGCCCAATGTTACGCCGACACCGATGCCTTTCATAAATCCGCGGAATGATTTTGTCATATCTGTTGTTCTCCTTTAATTATAAAAATTGTACAAAGATAGTCTTTACGGATTTCCGCAAAAATTACACGATGAGGCATGTAAATATCTGGTAGACAGAGAATTCCGACAATAAAATATCGAAAAACGATAAAAACATATTGACAAATAGAAATTAATGGGGTATTATTCATCATATCCCGAAAATATAGGAGGCTATGGTATGGATAATCTGATTGAAAATCCTCAGGAAATCAATAAACAGCCTGAGATCGGAACTCAAAATGCGCAGCAGGAGGATACCCCGGAAGCGGCGCAAGCGCCGGATCCGTTGCATCCGCAACCGGTATATGCATCTTCCCGCCTGCTCCGCGAATACAAAGCGGCCGACCGGTGGGCGGTATGGGCCTGTCTTGGGCTGGGGTACTTATTCATCGTCTGGTTTTTGCCCGGACAGGGCGGGATCGGCGCAACACTGTTTACCTGGCTGTTTGTGGCGGCCGGGCTGGGTTATTGCCGGCATATAGGAAAACCGGTCACCGCCGCCGGATATTTTTGGGCCGGGGTGACCGTCGTTTTCGCGCTGCCGCCGGCGCTGTATGAAAGCGGGCCGCTGCGGATAGTCAATCTGCTGTTCCTGATGCTGTCCGGCCCGCTGTTTGTGCTGATCTGCGCCGGCCGGCATAGGGAATGGGTGTGGAACCGGCTGCCGGTTGATTTGATCAAGACTGTTCTGGGGCGTTCCTTTGAAAATTTTGACGCCGGGTTCGGGGCGGCGGCCAGCTGCTCCCAATCGCTGCCGAAAAGCAAAAAGATCGGCTGGGCACTGCTGGGGCTGCTGATCACGGTGCCGTTAATGGCCGTTATCTGGACGCTGCTGGCACAGGCCGACGATCTGTTTGCCGGATTGACTGAGAATGTGTTCGGATGGTTAGGACAGCTGTTCAAACAGGATTTCGGCACCTATTTTATCCGTTGTGTATTTTCGATCCCGATCGCGCTGTTCTTTTTCGGGATGCTGTATGGCACCGCTCATCCCAAAGATAAACAAACCGGCGAAAAGGAGCCGTATGCCGGGGTATCCACCGTCCTGCTCCTGTCGGCGGGACTGCCGGTCTGCCTGCTGTACTTGGTGTTTTTTATCAGCCAAGCGCCGTATTATATCAGCGCTTTTGCCGATCTGCTGCCCGCCGGATATACCTATGCCGGCTATGCCCGGCAGGGCTTTTTCCAGCTGTGCGCCGTGGCCGGTATCAATCTCGGTATCGTGATGTTGATCCGGCTGATCGGCCGATGGACGCGGAAAGGGGACCGGCGGCCGTTGGTGAAGCCGCTGCGGATCTACACCGCCGTCCTCTGCGGGTTTACACTGCTGCTGATCGCTACCGCGCTGCGGAAGATGCTGATGTATATCGATATCCACGGGCTGACCACGTTGCGGGTGTATACCAGTTGGTTTATGCTGCTGCTGGCGCTGATTTTTGCGGTGGTTTTAGCCGGTCAATGGCTGACCAAACTGCGGACGGTCCGCTGGGTGGCCGCCGTTTTCCTGATCATGTTTGCGCTGCTGCAATTTATCCATGTGGACGGCTGGATCGCCGGGTATAATTATGATCGATACCGCGCCGGCAGTCTCGAAACAACCGACCCCCTGCTGCTGGATACCGGGGAGCTGGGCGACGCGGCGATACCCTACGCGGCGCTGCTGTTAGACGATGCCGACTTCACGGCGGCATCGAAGGCACGGAATTTTTTGAGTGCGCGGGAGCGGGAATTCGAGGATGTGATGGAGTATAATCTGACCTCCGGGCGGGCGCATAGCATTTTACAGGAGCTGGCGGCGGAGGGGAAAATTATGGCGCTGGCGGGATATCCGGAGTATTCATCAGTATTCATTGACGGTGCCGGGACCTCTGATTTACAATATGACGGCACCGTTTTCCGGCTGTACGGCGTTATCTGGGAGTATGCCGCACTAAAAGGCGAACAAATCGGCGTCTCATACGGCGATTATATCTGCGCGCTTAACGGCTATGATCCCGGGGAGTGGATTGCGAAATATTCCTATGTCCCGACAGACGGCGGCGTCTTTTTATACAAGGCGGATGGCGTATGGGATGTTCCGCCCGAGCTGGAAGGATATCGGGAACCGATTTTTTACGACCGGTGATGAATAACAGGAGGGTATGACGATGAGCGTGTTTGGTATCATAATGATTTTCTCCGTTTTCCTATTGCTGTATTTGACGCTCAAAAAGCGAAAAACCGGGATTGCCCTGTACATCTTATTTTTGATCAGCCAGCCGTTTTATCTGAAGGGCTACTTATCCATGAGCCGTGACTACGACAGACGGGGAATTCTTTTTTTCGCCCTGCCGGTTTTGGATGTTTTGCTGCTCGCCTGTCTGATACTGAAGAAAAGCGGGAGGTTTTCAAAGCTGTTGTCCCCGGCCTGGCTGAAAACGGCCGCCTGCGCCGCGCTACTGGGGATTATCTGTCTGCTTGATCTGTTCGGCGGGATAACTACCTTTCAGGATACCGGGGAATTTTTTGCCTACAAATCAACAACCGGCTGGATATCCGCCTTTCCGGTTGTTTTGGTGAAGAATGATCGTTCCAATACGGTGGATTATGAGCTGCCGTTGCTTGCGCCGGGATACCGGCTGAAAATTAAAAACGACATACTGTATTATCAACCGGCATACCACCGGCTGGAGCACGCCGATGTCTGGACCGTATGGGGAGAAGAATACCGGCCGGGAGTGTGAGCATAAGCATAGAAATATGCCCGCACATTTAGAGCAATTTGACAAAACATAGCCTTTGACTGAACCAAAAAAACGCATAAATCCAACGTTTTTTCGATTCAATCAAAGGCTATGATAATGTGAATTGCTATAGAACGTCGCGGGCATATTTCTATGTTGTGGAAGTATAACCGTTCCTTTCGGCCTGTTGGATTTGATTTATTACAGCCTGCTTTTCAATCCATCCAGCTGCTTGCCCAGCTCCGCCGGCAGCTTGTCGCCGAAGGTGGCGAAGAATGCGGTGATGCCCTCGGCTTCGGTTTTCCACAGGTCATTGTCCACCGCGAGGAGATCTTTCAACGTATCCACCGTGAGATCCAGCCCGTCGAGGACGATATCCTCCGGTTTCGGTACGAATCCTATAGCGGTTTCGTCCGCCTCTGCCTTCTCCTCACATCTGTCGATGATCCAGTTGAGTACCCGCATATTGTCGCCGAACCCGGGCCAGATGAAGTGGCCTTGCTCGTCGGTACGGAACCAGTTGACATTGAAAATCTTCGGCGCCTTGTCGCCCAATTTCTCGCCCATCGCCAGCCAGTGGGCGAAATAGTCGCCCATATGATAGCCGCAGAAGGGCAGCATCGCCATCGGGGCGCGGCGCACACCGGCAGCCAGCCCGATGGCGGCGGCGGTGGTCTCAGAGCCCATGACGGCGCCTACGAATACACCGTGGTTCCAGTCGCGGGACTGATAGACCAACGGCGCGGTCTTGGCCCGGCGGCCGCCGAACACAAGGGCCGAAATCGGCACCCCTTTGCCGGAGGCGAACTCCGAGCTGATGCAGGGACAGTTGACGGCCGGCGCGGTGAAACGGGAGTTGGGATGAGCGCCTTTGGAGCCGTCGGTATGATCCCACTTCTCGCCCTTCCAGTTCAGCGCGTTGGCCGGCGGGTTTTTATCCAACCCCTCCCACCAGACGGTGTTGTCGTCTAAGTTGTGTACCACGTTGGTATAGATGGTGTTCTTTTGCACCGACGCCAGCGCGTTGGGGTTGGATTTGGCGTTGGTGCCGGGGGCGACGCCGAAGAAGCCGTTTTCGGGGTTGACCGCCCACAGCCGGCCGTCCTCGCCCACCCGCATCCAAGCAATATCGTCGCCGACGCACCAGATTTTATAGCCCTTTTTCTGATAATATTCCGGCGGGATCAGCATCGCCAGGTTGGTCTTGCCGCAGGCCGACGGGAACGCCGCCGCGATATATTTGACCTCGCCGGCAGGGTTTTCCAGCCCGAGGATCAGCATATGCTCAGCCAGCCAGCCCTCCTGCCGCCCAAGGTTGGACGCGATCCGGAGCGCGAAGCACTTTTTGCCTAAGAGCACGTTGCCGCCGTAACCCGAGTTGACCGAGATGATGGTGTTGTCCTGGGGGAAGTGGCAGATATAGCGGCGCTCCTCGTCGATAGCGCAGCGGCAGTGCAGGCCGCGCACCCAGTCGTCGCTGTCGCCCAGCGCCTTCAGCACCGCGTCGCCGATCCGGGTCATAATCGCCATGTTCAGCACCACGTAGATCGAGTCGGTCAGCTCGATGCCATATTTGGCGAATTCCGAGCCCACCGGACCCATCGAATAGGGGATCACATACATCGTCCGGCCCTTGTAGCTGTCCCGGGCGATATCCGCCAGCATGGCGTAGGCCTCGGCCGGGTCCATCCAGTTGTTGGTGGGGCCGGCGTCCTCCTTTTTCCGCGAGCAGACAAAGGTGCGGTGCTCCACCCGGGCCACATCGTTGATGGCGGTGCGGTGGATAAAGCAGCCGGGCAGCTTCTCCTCGTTGAGCTTCAAAATTTCGCCCGAAGCGCAGGATTCCGCCCGCAGGGCGTTCAGCTGCTCCTCCGAACCGTCAATCCAGACGATCGCGTCAGGCTGGACAAGTGAAACCTTATCCTCGATCCATTGCAAAACCGATTTGTTTTT
>WRDE01000027.1 GCA_009783605.1 Oscillospiraceae bacterium | reverse complement strand
CCGTAAATCACTTTCAATGTGCCTTCCAAAACGTAAATGAATTCTTCGCCTTCATGGGCCGACATTTCAAGTGTTCCGTCATCAATGGCATTGATTTCAATGAAAAACGGCTCCATAGACCGGCCGGATTTTTGGGGCGCAAGCGCGAAGAAATTGTTATGCTTAGCCGTTTTTTCTTCGGCGTTTGATGTGTGGATCGTTTCCACCGCTTCGTTTTTACGGCTGACGGCAGGGCCGAGGTTTTCATTGTCATCCAAAAACGTTCCGAGGCGGACGCCCAAAGCGCGGGCGATTTTAATCAAAGGCGCCAGAGACGGCACATTTGTATCATTTTCGATGTTTTTGATTTGTTCAATGCTCAGCCCGCATCTTTCCGCCAGTTCTTCCGCCGTTATTTTTTTGGATTCGCGGATGGATATGATTTTCATTCCGATGTTTTTGTCGTCTGCCATCTTTTATTCCTCTTTATGATTGCGATTGATTGTGATTTAATGTGATTGAATTTGATTGAATTTGATTGAATTTGATTGAATGTGATTGAATTTGATTGAATTTGATTGAATTGTATTTTTACGTTCCTTCTTCCCAGTCGTCCATATAATTTCTTTGCTTCTCTGTCAATGTGTCAATTTCAATGCCCATCGCCTTTAATTTAAGCATCGCGACGGCATTGTCGATATTTTCGGGCACTTTATGAACGCCGTAAGGCAATTTGTTTTCGGCGATATATTTGATACAGAGCGCCTGATTGGCAAAACTCATATCCATGACTTCCGCCGGATGTCCGTCGCCCGCGGCCAAATTGACTAAGCGGCCGTCGGCCAGCACATTGATTTTTTTGCCGTCCACCGTGTATTCCTTTATGTTTTTGCGGACGGTTTTTTCGCGGGACGCCGATTTTTGAAGCGCTCCCATATCGATTTCGACGTTGAAGTGGCCCGCGTTGGCTAAAATCACGCCGTCTTTCATCTTTTTAAAATGCTTTTCCGTTAAAATATCGCGGTTGCCGGTGGTGGTGACAAATATGTCGCCGATCTCCGCTGCCTTTTCCATCGGCATGACGCGGTAGCCGTCCATCCGGGCTTCCAGCGCGCGGACGGGATCAATTTCAGTGATAACGACTTCGGCGCCGAGACCGCAGGCGCGCGCCGCAATGCCGCGGCCGCACCAGCCGTATCCGCCGACCACAACGGTTTTGCCGGCGACGAGCAGATTGGTTGTCCGCATGATTCCGTCCCAGGCGGACTGTCCGGTCCCGTAGCGGTTGTCGAATAAGAATTTGGTTTTGGCATCGTTAACGGCGAGGACCGCCATCTCCAGCGCGCCGTCCTTTTCCATGCCGGTCAAACGGTGAATGCCGGTTGTGGTTTCTTCACAGCCGCCGAGGAGGCCGGGCAGCAAATCCCGTCTCTCTTTGTGGATCTTGAAAATCAGGTCGGCGCCGTCGTCAATCGTAATATCGGGACCGATTTCTAAAACTTTGTCGATCGCTTCATAATACTCGGCGTTTGTGCAGTCGTATTTGGCGAAGCAGGAAATGTTTGCCGCCGCGTCCAGCGCCGCCGCCACATCATCCTGCGTGCTGAGCGGATTGCAGCCGGTCACGGCAACTTTTGCGCCGCCCGCGGCGAGCGTTTCAACGAGGACAGCCGTTTTGGCTTCCACGTGAAGCGCCATTGCAATTCTGTGTCCCGCCAGAGGCTTTTCCCTTTCAAAATCCGCCCGGATCCGGCTCAAAACAGGCATATGGTTTTTCGCCCATTCAATTTTCAAACGGCCGGATTCCTGCATCTCTTTTTTTGATAAATCGGACAATATATACACCTTACAGTTGATACTTTACTTACAGCTGATACTTTACTTACAGCTGATACTTTACTTACAGCTGATACTTTACTTACAGCTGATACTTTACTTACAGCTGATACTTTACTTACAGTTAATTAATCTGACCGATAAGGACTGAAATATTGAAAAAATGTATCTGCTGATTTCATCAATACAATACATCAAAAGTGAGTTGAAAAGGCAGTCATAAAATATAAATTTGTACCCATTACCCCTTCATCGTCGGTTCAAAATTGAGGCCTCGCCTTTAGCGCCCGTCTTTTCCCTTTGTCTTCCGGGCTCTCTTTTCTCGTTTTGTCTTCCGGACTTTCTTCTTCTCTTTTTTACTTCTCTTCTTTCTTCTTTTTAGAATTGTCCGGTATCGTTAAAGAAACAGTCATATCTTCCCACGCGAACCCTTCTTTTTTGCTGTCGTCTATCCGGTAAAACCGGAAATCCGCTTTGTTTCCGTCAACAATTGCGACCGCGGCTTTTAAATCCGGGTCGGCGTAAGGCAGGGAGGAATAAAGAGAAACGAGGGTGTGTTCAAACCAAAATTTCAATCCGTTTTCCAATGTCGAATGCCCGCGGATGATCAGTTTTAAATTGTTGTTTTTCAGGAATTTCTTGACCGTGTCGGGCCCGAAACGCCGGACTTTGCCGCCGCGCGGCGACGGTGTCAGACCGCTTTCTTCGCTCGGGTCATTCCACATGTAATAAAAAGAATCCTGTTTGGTGATATCGTTGACATTTTCGTCTTTCCTGCCGGCAATGCCGCCGTGCACGCAGAATATGCTGTTATTCAGAATCACCGCCGTCGGCATATTTTCAAATGCCGTATTTGCCGCCGAATGAATATCCGGTTCGTCCGTCACCGCCGTTTGGAACTCATAGAATTGGTTGATGTCTTTGGTTTCATGATTTCCGCGAAGCAGAAATACTCTTTTCGGGTGTTTGCATTTCAATTCAAAAAGCGTGTTCAGGACGCGGACAGATTCCGGCCCTTTGTCCACATAGTCGCCGAGGAATACCCAAGCGTCCACTTTTTTATCATCGGCGAAATCCAAAATAAAATCCAAAGCGTCGGCATTTCCGTGAATATCTGTCGCAATCAATGTTTTTTTGTTATTTAAGCGAATGACGGCATCGTCCTTTTTCAAAAGAGGAGTGACCTGCGACAAATTTTTGCGCAGTTTATCATTTTGTTTTTTATCAGTTATATTGACGAACCTTTCGCTCATAATTTTTTCTTCCTTTCCAACAAAAAACAAAATCGCCTTTATTATATAATCATTTTTAACCGCCGTTTTTCTATCATATTTAATTCTGACAAATCATTTTTATAATTTATTTTATCCCATTCCGTCACAAATAACAGACTTTAAACATATAAATCATGAAATCATTTAAAGGACAAAATCATTTAAACACTTTCATCATTCTAATTTCTTTTATTCAAATTCGGAGCATCTTCATGTCGATTCTTATCAAAAATGCCCGTCTTGTCACAATGGATAAGGCCGGCGCCGGTGAAATTGAAAACGGTTACATTCTGATCGAAAAGGACCGGATTTCAAAAATCGGAAACAATGAAAACGGAGAAGCGGATATTATTCCGGCGGACAAAGTGATGGATGCCGGCGGCGGTATTGTCATGCCGGGTCTTTCCAATACGCACACTCATCTCGGGATGACGCTTCTGCGCGGCTATGCCGACGACATGGCGCTGAAAAGCTGGCTGGAGACTAAAATATGGCCGGCGGAAAGTTATTTGACGGCAGAAGACGTTTATTGGGGTTCCATGCTCGGCTGCCTTGAAATGATCCGTTCCGGAACGACTGCGTTTTGTGATATGTATTTCTTTATGGACGAAACGGCCAAAGCTGTTGAAAAAGCCGGCATCCGCGGCTGTCTGGCTTACGGCATGATTGAGCTCGGAAACGCTGAAAAAGCGGAAAAAGAATACGCGGTCAACGAGAAGCTGGTCCGCGACTGGCAGGGCAAAGCCGGCGGCCGGATGACAACGATGTACGGCCCGCACGCCCCGAACACTTGCAGTCAGTCTTTTATTGCCCGCGTGAAGAAGGCGGCCGAAAGGGATGGCGTCGGCGTTCACATTCATGTTCTCGAAACGGAGGAAGAATTGAACCACATGAAAGAGAACTTCGGAATGTGTTCCGTTCATCATTTGGACGCCGTTGACTTTTGGGACGCGTCTAAGGTTCCCGTTTTGGCGGCCCATGCTGTTTGGATGTCGGACGGCGACATTAAACTGTTTGCCGAAAAAGGCGTCACGGTTTCGCATAACGCTGTCAGCAACATGAAGCTTGCGTCGGGTATTGCGCCGATTCAAAAAATGCTTGACGCCGGCGTTAAAGTCGCGCTCGGGACGGACGGCTGCGCGTCGAACAATACGCTCAATCTGTTTGAAGAAATGAAAATGGCGGCGCTTTTACAAAAAGCCGGCACGATGAACCCGACAGCGCTTCCCGCCAAAGCGGTCGTTGAAATGGTTACCGTCAACGGCGGACAGGTCATTGATAAACAGACGGGCGTTCTCAAAGCCGGCAACAAAGCCGATTTGATTATTATCGATGTGAATAAAGCAAACGCGACGCCGATCTTTGACGTTTATTCCCATTTGGTTTACGCCGCTTCCGGCAGCGATGTCAAGACAATGATCGTGGACGGCAAAATATTGATGGAAGAGTACAAAGTTTTGACAATGGATGAGGAAGAAGTCATCAAAAAAGCCAAAGAACACGCGTTGTCGCTGGCGGAAAGGGCGAAACGGAAAGAGTGAAACGGAAAGGGCGAAACGGAAAGAGTGAAACGGAAAAGACTGATCCGCCCGTCTTTTCGGCTGAATAAAAAAAGAAGCCTTTGATTTCCAAAGGCTTTCGATATCATTTTTGTTTTTGTATTTTTATTGGGTTTTATTGGATTTTATTTGAATTTTATTGGATTTTATTTGAATTTTATTGGATTTTATTTGAATTTCAGTTTTAATTTGATTGAAGATAAGTTTTTTACTTTTTTTACCTTTTTTTTATTAATGTTTCGTTTAAATGGTCCTTAGATATTTCATCATTTTTTTTATTAGCTATTATTATGACTTTTACCCTCTCTTTTATTCATTTTATTTAGATATTTCTAAAATAAAATAAATTACAGTAAGGGCTTTATCATCTAATTCTGTTTAATCTCCTATTAGTAACAATTTTTATTTACTTATGTTCTAAATAGATATTTATACTAAATCTTTCTATATTCTTTAACAATCAATTTATGATCGTATTCAAATGTTATAAATCATAAATTTTTACACTATTCAACAACTTTTTGTGTTTTGTTATTGGAAGACTTGTTTTTTGGTTATGGGGGAAAATATTCATGTATAATATAGTGACAGACCGCTCACTCACAGAGAGCGGCGAACAGCGAAAAAAAGAACATAAGACAGTAAGCACTGTAAATAAAACATTGTTTTCCAATTTAAACGCGGAAAATTGGAAAGCATCGGGAAAAAAATTCCTCACTCTTTTTGTCGTATTCGCGCTTCTTTTTGCAACCGTTCCTGCTCATCTTGTCGCCGCTGACGGCTCTTCATCAAGTGAGATCGAAACGGGTACCGGCAGCATCTCCGGCTTTTTATGGGTTGACGGCAACGGTATGCTGCCGACCGATTGGAACGGATTCTATGACACCGGCGAGCAACCTTTAGCCGGATATCCTGTTTATCTCTACGCGGCGAATGACTTAACCGTCCATATCGCTCAAACACAAACGGATTGGGACGGCACATACATCTTTGAAAATCTTGAACCCGGCAATTATGTCGCCGGCTTGGCTTCCTCTTTTATAGAAAACGCAGAATACCTGCTTCCCATGTCCGTGACCGGCGAGAATAAGTTCGCTATCGATTGGAGAAGTAATCCGATCATGGCCTTCACCGGTACTCTTATCGTCACGGAAAACGGTTCTGTCGAAAACATTAATGGCGGTATGCGGTTGCCGATGGGCTTTGTGCCGGCAGGGTTAACGACGGCGAGCGGTGGCGAAATCATACCACTTTTATTTTCCCAGCTCAATAACCCGAACATTATCGTGAACGATAACGGTATGATGGCGAATAACAGCTCGTTTACGCTTAAACCGAACAAGGTTTATCGATTCGAGATTTGGGGCGCCGAAGGCGGTTTTGCTAACGGCGGTTTGGGCGGTTATTCATCGGGCTGGTACAGTACCATAGGCAATGCTTTGGATGTTACGGCCTATTACTATACGGGGGGCGCGGGCTCCTCGACCAATGATGGCATCGGCGGGGCTGGCGGTTCTAATGGCGGCGGCACCGGCGGCACAGCTTCGACTGGCAGGGGCGGGGGTGGCGGTGGCGGAGCAACCGACATCCGAATAGGCGGCACGACACTTTCCAACAGGGTAATCGTGGCCGGCGGTGGCGGTGGCGGGGCACCCCTCGACAGTAGCTTCGCCGGCAATGGCGGTGGCGTGGTTGGAGGACTCTCCCTCAGCGGCAACGCCAGCTTCGGCTGGCCCGGCAACCCCGGAACTGACATAGCCGGTGGTGTTGGTGGTGTCGAAGGTACCCTCTCCGGCAGCGGTCCCGGAGGCAATGGGGTCAGTGGCCAAGGCGGCAATGGTGGTACCGGCGGCGGCGGCGGCGGTGGCGGCGGTTATTTCGGCGGTGGCGGCGGTGGCGGCAGGGGCGGCCATGGCGGCGGCGGTTCCGGCTATATCGGTGGCGTGGACAGTCTTGCGGGTGGTGCCGGCGCTGCTGCGTCAACTACCATGGCCGCAAAAACCGGCAACGGTATGGTGCGCATTACTGAATATGACCCATACGGCGTGGCCGGGACGGTCAAAGACACGAGCGGCACCGCGCTGGGTGGCGTAACGATTGCCTACACTCTCAACAGCACACCCGGTACTGTGACAACAGATACCAACGGCAAATATTTCATACCGGGCACCGGCACCGGCAATATCATTGAAATCACCGGCGTGACGCTCACGCATTATACGCTGAACACGGCAACGACGCCGCTTCCGGCACCGTTCAATATCGGTACCCCCAATCTGTTCTACCCCGGCGTGGACTTCACAATGACCCCGCCCCCCGTTTGGATGGACATCGACTTGGCCAACAGTGACGGGTCACTGACAAACACGGCGTGGTCATCGTATTACCAATACAGCGGCGGCGTTCTAACTATTAGACAAGACGCGCCCGTGACTCATACAGGGCCGGTTGCCTACCGCATATGGCAGAGCGGCACGCACTCGGTGACGGGCATCGTGGTGAACACAGGCGTGACGACGAGTATTATTATTGACAAAATTACGATGACGGGCAATTTCGACCTGAAAGGAAATGCGAATGTCGATTTGCTGCTGGCGGGCGACAATACCATCCGCGGCAGCGTATTTGTGCCCGATGGAGGCGGCACGAATGTCGCAACGATTCGGATTGACAGTGCAACGGAGCCGGGCAGCAGTATAGGTTCGCTGACGGTGATTGCGACAGACTTCGCCTATTCCGCGATAGGTGGCGGCGGTTACGGCAGCAGCTATCCATACAGCAGCTATCCATCCGGCGGAAACATTAATATCAACGGCGGTACGGTGACGGCGACGGCGAGGACCGGCGGTTATGCTGCGGGCATCGGCGGCGCATTTCCGATTGGCAGAGGAGGAAATATCACGATTACCGGTGGCACAGTGACGGCAACCTCTTCTCAGGGAGCAGGTATCGGTGGTGGGAGTTTTGGTAGTATTGGCGGTTCCGGCGGCACCATAACAATTACCGGTGGTACAGTGACGGCAATCTCTGCTAGTGCATTGGGGGGAGCAGGTATCGGTGGTGGTCAAGGTGACAGAGGCGGTTCCGGCGGCACCATAACAATTACCGGTGGTACAGTGAAGGCAACCTCTACTGATGGAGCAGGTATCGGTGGTGGTTTCGGCCGCGATTCCGGCGGTTCCGGCGGCACCATAACAATTACCGGCAGCACAGTGACGGCAACCTCTTCTCAGGGAGCAGGTATCGGTGGTGGTTATAGTGTAACTCCCAGCTCCGGAGGTTCCGGCGGCACCATAACAATTGCCGATAACGCAGTGGTGACAGCAACCTCCTCTCGGGCCGGAGCAGGTATCGGTGCCGGCGGCTCCGGCGGCATTAGTGTGCCTTCCCCCCTCTCCGGCGCTGACCTTACCATTGACAGCACAGCGACTGTGAAAGCGTATTCGCGATTTTCCACATGGCCCGCTATTCATGCGGCGACCGTAAGCGGCGACGGGTTCTTTGTGAACAACTACATCAACGCAAATGCGACATATAACCGCGACATCAAGGTATAGAACGCGGGTACCGCAAATCCGGTGAATACTCTCACGCTGCCCGCGGATCTGGCTTGCTACGCCTACAGCACGGGCAATACGGCAACGGAAAACTTCAACGAGTTCCTGTATAACAACGCGACCGGCGTGACCGGCGCGTTGATCGGGCAGCTCGTGCGCGTTTCGGACAACAGTCCGCTCATCGGCTCGGTGAATACCAACGCGACGCTGCCGGTGTGGTTGGTTCCCAACTATTCCATCCACTACCACCCCGAAGGCGGCGGACCCGGCACGGGTTATTCTCAGGATTCAGGTGTGTCATACATCACCGGCTACGGCTTCAGCGTGCCGGTTTTATCCCGCGAGGACCCCTTGGTCAACTTTATAACCGGCCCAACGACCAAACCGCGCTTCCTCGGCTGGAACACTGAGACGGACGGCGGCGGCAACGCCTATGAACCGGGGGATCTCTGTTACATCAACAACCGCGACTTCAATCTGTATGCGTTGTGGTGGTATGAGCGGTACATGGTGTACGATGGCGATGCTGACACGGGTACGCTGATCGGTTCCAGGTATCTGCTGGAAGACGCGGTGGCGCTTTGTACGGAGAACAACACCTCGTACACGATTGTGGCGACGGAAAACGACTCGGATATGACCAAAGGTGTGAATACCGCGATAACAATTCCGGCGGGCATAAACATCACGCTGACGTCGTACGAGGGCTACCTGCCGATCAACACGCGGACAATCAAACAGACGAGCGAATCGCGTCACTTCATCGTTGAAGGAGAACTGACGATTGAGGACATTATCTTAGACGGTAACGGCAACGCTACCGCGGGCGGCGGTGTTCTCATCCTTGGCAGCGGCGGCGCAAAGATGACCATAAATGACGGCGCAGTGATACAAAACAGCTGCTCAGATCCCGATCTCAGCGACGGCGGCGGCGGTGTTGAGGTAGGTAACAAAGGTATATTGGAGATGAACGGCGGCGAAATCAGAAACAATACAGCTCTCGGAGCGGGTACCGGTGGCGGTGTTCATGTCGCCCCCTCCGCCACGATGACAATGACCGGCGGCACGATAAGCGGAAACTATGCCCGTCTCGGCGGTGGCATATTTACCGGTTCTGATGATCTCACCTTTTCTCCTTCAAACAATAACAATATATTAATCAAAGGAAACACAGCCATAGGGGGCGGCGGTGGCATAGCAACCGAAGAGAATACGTCAATCAACCTTGTCATTCCCGCAAATGTCACAATAGAAGGTAACACGGCGGGTTCCGGCGGTGGCGTGCATCTTGTAAACGGAACGCTCACCTTAGCAGGTGGCAGCATCATCGGGAACAGAGGCTCGGGTGGCGGTGGTGTAAATGCCGCCACTATGGTGATGACCGGCGGTACAGTAAGCGACAACACTGCTACACTCAACGGCGGCGGTATTATCGCGACCACTCTCACGATTACAAACGGTACGATCAACAATAATACAGCCGAGGAGAACGGCGGCGGTATTATCGCGACCTCTACTCTCAATATTACAAACGGTACGATCAGCAATAATACAGCCGATAAGAGCGGCGGCGGAATTTGGACAACAGACGATACTTACGCCAGCCTTAACATCTCAGATACTGTGGTCTTCCGTGACAACTTGGCGGGGTACGGGCCCAGCGTGCCGCCCGCGAATGCGTTAATATTGTACCCGACTATCCGGACGACCAGCAGCAGTATATATGACCATCCGCTCAACAATTACGATATCAATGGCCTTGAGCGCTACCGGGTGTACGACGGCAACGTTGCCGCGGGCACGCTGATTGGTACCGAACATCTGCTGGCAGACGCGGTGAGGCTTTGTACGGCGGACGACAACCCGTACACGATTGTGGCGACGGTTAACGACGCGGATATGACCGACGGTTCGTATACCGCGATAACAATTCCGGCGAACAAAATCATCACGCTGACGTCGGACACGGGTAATCAGTGGACGATTACACAGACGACCGGTGCGCGTCACTTCACTGTTGAAGGACAACTGACGCTTGAGAACATCATCTTAGACGGTAACGGCAACGATACTCAGGGCGGCGGCGTTAATATCAGTGGCCACTTTTTCATGGGCAGAATTGCAAAGCTGATCATGAATGACGGCGCAGTGATACAAAACAGCAGCACAAACGGCTCTTTTTACGACTACGGCGGCGGTGTCGCGGTGGGGGCCAATGGCATATTCGAGATGAATGGCGGCACAATCAGAAACAATAAAGCTTTTAATGGTTCCGGCGTGTTTATTGGAAGCGCCGGCACGATGACAATGACCGGCGGCGAAATCAGAAACAATGAAGCTACGAATGGTGCCGGTGTGTTTATTGAAGGCCCCGACTTAGCTACTGAAACCGCCGGCATGATGACAATGACCGGCGGCAGCATCGTTGAGAACGTGGCGAGTAATTTCGGCGGCGGCATATTTGTGAACGACAGCGGCAGTTTAACCTTTGCCCCCACCGGCAATATCTTCATCCGCGAAAACGAAGCGGATGGTGGCGGTGGTATATTCACAAAAAGTGACCTTGTAATTCCTGCAAATGTCACAATAGAAGGTAACACGGCATGGTCCGGTGGCGGTGTGAGAGCAGGCGGTGGACAGCTCACCTTAGCCGGCGGCAGCATCATCAATAACACAGCTTCTTGGTCCGGTGGCGGCGTGTACCTCTCCAATCCGTCTATGGTGATGGTGATAACCAGCGGTACGATAAGTGGCAACATTGCTGAAGGTGACGGCGGCGGAATTTGGACAATAGACCAGACTTACGCCAACCTGGACATCTCAGCTCCTGCGGTCTTCCATTCCAACTACGCGGCGAATGGGGCCGTCATCTCGGACATACCAACATTGGTAGCAACGTACCCGAATATCAGAACAACCAGCAGCAGTGTATTTGACTTTGACCACCCGATCAACAATTACGACATCGTTGCGTACGGGGATAATAAAGCGACGTGGAACATCACGGAGAGATACGTGGACATGAGCGAAACCGAGCTTGACGGCGAGCGAGTAACTTTTGTTCTTCGGGAATCTCCCGCCTACAGCAAGATTCATCCGACTATCTCCGGCTATGCCCCGATGGGTTATCGGATCGGCGAACTTGGCAGCGGTACATATTACCCCGGCACGCCGGCCATTATTAATCCGGTGACAGGTGACCTGACTGTATACTTCATCTACGAGGAAGGCTACACCATCACCGAGAAATATGTGGACGTCAACGGCACTCTGATTAACCCGCCCGGCACGACAACGACAAGCGTTTTGCAATCGTCGGGGGCGTATTCCAAGACCATCCCGACATTGAGCGGCTATAGCGCTGTCGGCTGGATGTGGGAGGCGGCTTATCTCCCGCTGAGTGGTTCAGACTTCCCGATCACCACGACGACAAGCGGCTTAAGCGCGGGCAACCCGTCGAGCGAGGCGGTGTCCAATGACGGTACGGTGTACTTCGTATATGCTTCGGGCCCGAAGTACAATTTGACTTATGATTTAAACGGCGGCTCTATTGACAACATCTACGACCCGATTGTTGTCAGCAATTTGCCGGCGGGAACACATACTCTGGATGCATCCATCAACCCGGAATACACTCATACGACTTTGACTTTGTTCATCGGCTGGACCCTTGATGATTCCATTATCAATGTCGTCCTTGATAAGGACGACATACCTCCGATATTTGTGGATGATGTCACACTCACGAACGAGGATGTGACGGTGTACGCCGTTTGGGGCGAGGATGCAAACGACAATGGCATACCGGACGTTTTGGAAGAAAAGTTCAGCATTTTCTACGATATTAACGGCGGCATAGCCGGCAGCGGCCCCGATCCTGATATAAACCTTCTCACGCAGATGGAATATCCCTTAAACACAACGAAGAAACCAACGCATGAGCAGGTTGATAAGGAAAGCAACGGTACGCTGGTTGATGTCAAGTTCGTGGGCTGGAGTTCATCCAGAGTCATCGCCATCCTGACAAAAGACGATGTACTTCCGACATCAATGATTGAGACTGTCCTCATCGAGGACAGCAATGAGACGGTGTACGCTGTTTGGGGTTATGACACAACCGGAAACGGTCCTGACGTTCTTGCAATCAAGTACAAGGTGACATACAATGTTAATAACGGCAACGCGGACGGCCCGGCGAATGATGTAAACATCCTCAACGGCACGGTTCACACGCTGTCGACGACCGGCCCGACGCACAATAATGAGACTTACAAAGGCGCGAGCACATCCGTTAAGTTTGTCGGCTGGAGCGCAAGTG
>WRDE01000026.1 GCA_009783605.1 Oscillospiraceae bacterium | reverse complement strand
TAGCCAACGACAACCCCTGCGCAATCCCGGAAAACGCCGCGCCGGCTCCGGACACCTCACCGCCAGCCGCCGCGCCGCTCCCGAATAGTGACGTCCACCCGCTCTTAATACCTTTCCCAATATTCAAAATCCCGGACGCACCGCCCGCCAGCTTCTGACCGATAAACAGCGATGTAATGGCTCCGGTGACCGGATTAGAAAATAATAACCCCAGCACCTTCTTGAACGCGTCGACGATCCCGTCGGCTACCTTTCCCCAATTGATCCCCTCGATGCCCTTTGAGAATCCGTCGGCGAAGGATCTTCCGACGGATATGCCGTCGTCAAGGACGCCGCCGGCATCCCCGCCGAATATGGCGGTGATGCCAAACTTAATGGCGCTTCCGATCCCTTCCCCGATGGTATTGGCGACGCTGGACAAAAATCCCTTGCCCTTACTATTCCACCATCTGCCGAACGGCTCGGCGATCAGCTTATCCCAGGCAACCCCCAATTTCCCGAAAAAGGTGTCCGCCCGCGCCCATTCCGGGCTGTCTATCATCCGCTTCACCGCGCCGGTAACGGCGTTGACCGCGTTCTCCACGCCGTCCGCGATAGCGTCCCCCCATTTTTGTAATAATCCCTGGTTGCCCTCCGCCCAATCAATTGCCTTTTTGAGCAACCCTGTGGCCCCGTCTACAGCCTTTCCGAACACCGGAAGAAGAAGCGGTTCGTTGACCTTCTCCATCAGCGTGGTAAAATACCGCGGCAGCGATCCTAACTTTTTAAAAGGTGAACTCATCGCATCCTCGTATGTCCCGGCTATCTTGTTCCCCTGGTCCAGGACATAATTCAAAATCGCCTGTTTCTTCTCCGCGTCCTCCAGATCCCGCGTCAGGTGCCGGGCCGTCTTTCCATATTTATCCTTCGTCTTGACGACTATGCCCAGCTTATCGGCATAGTCGGCATAGATATCATTCATTCCCCTTGTCATCCCGAACTGCTTGAGCAGAACGGGGTTGAGCGAGGATATGGCGTCAACCATAGTGGCGGCCGCTTCGGACGAGTTCTGCCCGGAGATGACCGCCGCATCCTGCGCCACCCGGGCGATCTTGGAGGCGTGGGCGATATCCAACTCCGCCTGCATGAACTGGGTCATGATCCCGGTGGCCTCCTGCTCCGCGATCCCCAGCTTCATGACCGCGCTCTTTTGGATCTCCAACAGCTGTATATCGGTTCCGGTAGACCGCGCGACGGCGTTCATAGAGATATTCATCGTCTCTCGCCTACCGGCGTTGCCGATCCCCTGCGAGATCAGCGACCCCAACCCCATACCCGCCGATATACCCATGCCCTGCAATATCGGATTCAGCACCCCGCCGATCATCGACCTGACCCCGCCGAGAATACCCCGGATCGGCGCGGTGACCAAATCCACCGCCTTGAGCGTGACGTTGAAAACTGTACCCGCCAAACGCTTTCCGGAGGACATAACGCTGTCCATGACTTTGGACGCCCTGTCCACGGCGGTGATAGCGATCTCCAACCTGCTCCGTTTGTTCATATCGTCAATCCGCTTCTGCGTCTTGTTCAGCGACTGCTCCAACCGACTGACAGTCTGCGTCGCGCTGGCCGCGCCGGAAGCGGTATTATCGTTCGCATTGATCTCAATTATAATAACAGATACATTGTCAGTCACACCCAGCGCCCCTTTCTAAAAATATAAAAAAGACGCCCGGTTGAGCGCCTTTATATTTGCTATTTAATTTTTATTTTCTCTCTAAATATAATCCAAGCATAGCAGGTATCGTTATTTTCCCACCTAATGTACTATCATAAGTAACGACACCCTCACAAATCCCAAATATATCAACAGTATCATTTTCTAAAATACGCTGTTCTCCGTCCGATCTGGTATAAAATATATAGAAAACATCGCTTGTTCCCGTCTTTATCCGATATTCAACGTCTTTTCCGTTTCCCTCCAAAACTTGGACTACCATACCGGTTATTTTAATTGATTCTCCTTTTCGCGCATCAGGATCACGAGCTATATCTTCATATGAGCCGGATGAGCAATATTCCATGAAAGATTCTTTTATTGGAGATCCATTTATAAATTCACCTTCAAATAAAACTTTTCCATTATAAGAAAATGTTCCTTTTCCATCCGGAATATTATTCTTAATATCTCCGGTGTAGTAACCGGTAATTGATAAGTATGAGAATTTTAATGTCATTTTTTCGACTGCGGCATAAGATTTTTCTGTAGTTGTAGCTACCATTTTAGTCGTAGTAGTTGTTTCTTTTATATCCGTTATTGAATCGTTTTCCGTAGTTGTAGTACCAGAAGCTTTCATAGTGGCATCACTTTTTGTTTCAGCCGCTTCATTTCCGCTGCACCCAACCACCAACAGCACAACCGCCAAAACCAACAACGAAACAGCCAACTTCCTCATACCAAAATTCCCCTCCCAAAACATAATACATATATTATACCACATCCCGGGAGGGGATTCAACTCATCTCTTCAAAAAAGGGCAAAAACGCCCTTTGGCGTCCTCCTCAATCTTCACCAGCACAAACTGGTCATACAGCGCCCGCTCCCCCGCCGGCAGCGCCTGATACCCTGTGATCCCCCCGATATAGGGGAACCGGGCACATACTTCCAGCATAATCCGCGTCCGCCCGCCGGCCTTCAGGAGTTTCCCGCCAGCTCCTCCGCATCCTCGTCATACCCGCTGATGGATTCAATGGCTTCGAACACCCGGTTTTTCTCCCCGGCCAGCAGAACCTTATCGATCATATCGACACCCCGCAGTACACCGAGACCGTCCTGCGCCTTCTTGTTATCCCAAACCTTTGCCCGGTCCTCGTTGACCGTGGCGCCATAGATCAGGTGAGACCGGAACAGCGCGTTGTCGCGGTCTATAGCGACTTTTGGCTGCCCGGGCTTATTCGTCGAATACTTGGTCGCATTCTTTAGGCAGGCCTGCGATTCCTCCTCGGTAACCGGACGCACCCGGAACTCGAACAGCAATTTCCCGTTGCGCTTGATACGGATCATCCGGTAATTCTGCTCATCGTCCCGCCCCTTACCGGCACTGAGCAGCCCGGCCAGCAGATCCCCCTCATTCATAAGTATCTCCTCCGGAGAAATGGCATCCTCTCTATCCGTATCGTCAAAATAATCCGGTGCGGTATTTACTTCTTTACTCATGGAATAATCTCCTTATAACAATGGTTTGTGAAATTGTGTTAAAACGCGCACAAACGCCGCCGAAGCAACCAACTCATATGATAAATATTATAGCGGCGTTTGTAAATGTGTTGGTTATTGGTTTCCCAATATTGTGTGGAGGCGCACTACAAAAATATATTCTCCAGTTTGCGAACTGGAGAATATATTTCTTGTAAATGTGTTGGTTATCAGGCCTTAAAATACTCCAGCATCTCCGGCGTGGCGTTGACCCGGAAAGCCCAGCCGCGCTTGATAATCTCGCCCGGCGTAAGATTCTGCAGATCGATGGACCCATCGGTGATGCAATTGCGATAGACAATCCGCTCCGCCTGCCCGTCCCGGCGCCGCATCTTGCCCTGGAAGTCGTAGTCCGGAAGGTTCCCCTGCTTCATGTCGTCCAGCAGCTCCTTTAGCATCACGTCGTCTCGGACGACCGCTTCTGTCAGCGTCAGCGTGATACTGTATCCGGTGTTGACGCCGAACACCAATGTGCTTCCAACCGGCTGATAGTCTGCGTTATTGACCGAGAGCTGGGCCTGGAACGAATCCGCCTCCGCGAGGAAGATATTGACCCCACGGCGGGTGGTGACGAACAGCTGCCCGTCCTTGCCGGTAATCAGCTTACGCACATCCAGCACGCTCTGGTCATTCAATCCATTAGGCATGCATAATCACTCCTTCCTTAATCCATTTCCGGCGCGAACCGGAACTTATGCGTGAAGTACAGCTTCTCCATCGCGTCGATATCGTCCGAGAACACCCGGAACCACGCGCTGTCCCCGGCCGGCGGAAAGTCCGTATCAAGCTCCAGGTGCGCTCCGGAGACCAGCTTACCCTCCGCCACCATAGCATTGCAGATACCGTTTCCGACCTGTATAACCGTGGCGCGTCCGTCTCCGTCGTTGTTGATATCCCCGACCAGCGGCTCCACCGACAGATCTAACCGCTGCATCAGCTCGAACCGGACCTTGGTGCGTTTGATCTTCTTCCATCCCGCGTCGTCGTTCTCGCCCGGGTCGTTGAGGGTGTTGATCCCGCTTTCGACCCATACCCGGTTTCCGCTGGACAGCGAGAATGCCAACATGCCGGAACGGATCGCCTGCTCATACTGCGCGTTGGTGAGCTGTTCTGACAATTCCGAAGCGCCGGTAATGACGGTATGGGTAATGCTCCGGCTGCTCGGCGTTCCGGAAATCAGTCCGGATATACGCGCCGCCGCCTTCCATCCGTCAACGATATCGGTTCCGCCGCTGTCGATAAACCCCGTCCCGACATAGACGACCTGATAATCGTTGAACGCCGCGGCATTGTCGATCCGGGTATCGAACTCCACGCTTCCGTCCTCTCCGATGACCCCCATGACATACTTGCCGCCCCGGAGCATCCGGTTCAGGTGCTGCTGCATAACCGCATGTACGCCGATGTCGACAGTGTCAACGGCCAGCACGTTCCACCGCGCGGATTCCAGCACTCCGAATGCGTCGGAATACGCCGTAACGCCGGAGATGACCGGGTCGGTACCGGGCACAATAGAAACCTGGCTGATCTCCGCCAGCGCGTCCGTATTGACCGCCATCTTCTCCATCGTAAAGAACCGGCTGCCCGCCGCCGCGCTGACGAGCGCCGCCGCCTGGTCTGCCTCCGGCACGTTGTCAAACCGCCATCGTTCCAGCTCCGTAGACCCTTCCAACAGGATGAATTCGCTGATCTCCGGGTTGTCCAGCGTCTGGCGAATGGTGACCGAAAATTGTCTGGACCCCGGATGCAGCATGGTCATCTTGACCGCCGACTTCGGCGTGGTGTCGTTGATCGCATAGGTACCCGGCGTCCCGCCGCTTCCGAGCCGGACCGCGTCCACGGTAAGCGCCCCTCCGGTAAACTGCTGCTCCATGACTGCCGTGGTTCCGACGGAACCGCCGCTCCCGTATGTCCTGGCGATATCCGCAAAGCTATCCAATCTCACCGATCGCCCGATCGGCCCCCAATTGGACTTGAATACGGCGGCGCACCGGCCGTCTTCCGCACCGGCGACCGGCCGGGTACTGTCGTTCTCATACCGCTGATACACACCGGGCCTGATCTTCTGCTCACCGGGAAGAAATGTTGCGCCCATATTATTTGACCTCCCTCTTTATGAATTTATTGATGATTTCCGCCGCCTCCGAAATCGCAGCTCTATTCCTGCCCGCCATCTTCATCGCCGCGGCGGCTACCTCCGGAGAAACGCCAAATTGTTTCCGCGCGGAAGCCGCCAACTCCTCTGCGCCATATACGCTCCCGGCATCTCCTTTGGCGCCTCCGGATTTCTGTTTCGGCTTTCCCGGCCCGCCGTTTGCCGCCGGGTTGTTTCCCAACCCGCCCGTATCCTGTGCCGCCGCGCCCTGCGTATCAGCCGCATCCGGCACGGATGCGCCATGATTTTCCTGCTGAGCCATTTTTCGCAACCTCCCTGTTAAGATTTGATAAAAAAAGATACCGTTCCCGGTATCTCCACTGCGGTGAAAACTTATGAAAAAAACGCGCTTCATAAAATCGGTATTGACAAATCCCATATTCCCGCGTATAATAATGGCAGCAAGGGGACCTGACCGTTAAACGGTTACCCTACCTTGGATGAAAGCTATGTAGCCGTCAACCTGTGCAGGAATGGACGGCTACACCGCTTTTTGAGAAAAGTATATGAACAGTGCAAGCACCGTCAGAAATGCTACGATAAACCGCAACATCTTCTTTCCCATAGGCAACCCTCCTCCCATAGCATAATCTGCGAGGGAAAAGGTAAGGTAACCGCCCACGACAAGTCCCCTTGCCGCGCAACACAAATTCTATCAAAAACCGCCCTGTATGTCAAGGCGGTTTTTTCAATTTGCCTAATCGTCAGCATCCGTGAACCAAAAATTCGCCCGGTTCAACGGCACCTGCGTACGCTCCCTGCGGTGCTGCGCCAACACCCCGTACCGTCCGGTCAGCGTAAACTGCCCCTCACGCAGCGGATCGGCGCCCTGACGGATGACAATCCGCTCCGCGAACAGCGGAGACCCGTCGACCAGCAGCACCTCCCCGTCAATCTGTATCAACTCCGTCATCGCTTTGATCCATCGGTTCCGCCCGGTAACCTCTCCGGTGATGACATGGGCAAAAAACTGCCCGGTATACCAATTGACCGCATAGCTCTGCCGGTCGTTCGCCGACGGACCGTCAAACCGCCAGTATATGGCCGGATTCTCCACAGACGGCTTCCATATCTCCGGCATACCGTCAACGTCAATGACCGTCATGCCGGGGAAATTACACTTTGTCCAGTTGTTCAACCCCTGTATCGGATCCGGGTCGGTGGTCATCTGACAGGGAAACGCCATCAAGTCGAATGACACCGTCATCCCGAACCCCTCCGGCGGGGAATCCTGCTTCGCCTCGAAGGGGGAGTTGAATGAGAAGGACTCCGACCGGTTCCATACGGCGCATACCGTATCCGATCCGGATGGCGTATAGAATGTCCCGTTTACCAATTCAACCAGCTGCATCTCGATATCCTCCGGCATAGCCGCGTTCCCGTCGACGCACCAGATATTGACCGTAAGCGCCCCGCTGTTCTTGCGTTCCGGATCATACCGCATATCGATGCCGTAATCCATCCGGGGATAACAGGGCTTCTCCCATCCCTCATCGGTATCCATAGGGCTTTTCTGATAAAAAAACGCCGGAACGCCGCTATAAGTGGTCAGCATACCGGCTATACAGCCATCGCCCCTGATCTGATCCTTCAACAACCCGTCAAGCATAGGTATACCCCTTATAACTGGTTTCCCAAAATTGTATTAAATTCCGCCTATATACGGCGGGCGAACCAAAAACGTCCCAAAGGGGCGTTTTTATGATCCTTGCCGCATTCAAAATGTGTTGGGTTTGGGGCTTGTAAGCAGGAACTGCGGTTCCTGCCGACTGCGCCTGTTCGCTGATTCTGACGGCTGTGGAACTCATTGGTTTCCAGAAATTGTGTGGAGGCGCACCAAAAAGAACCATTCCGCAGAATGGTTCTTTTTATGATGTGTTGGTTATCAGGCGCCTGGTTGATAATTGACGGTAATAAAATCGGTTGTCCACCATACCTCCCAAACGCCCACCGCCACATCCGCGGCATTTATCTGGGTAAAACTGGTGGCGTTGTTCTGTATATTGGTATGCAGCACCTCGATCTGGGCATCCGAAACCTTGGTTATGACGCCGTTCCTAAATTCCGTAGACCCCGCCCGGCGGAACCGTATCCCATCTCCGCGGTTTATAATACCGCGGTCAAACACCGCGACGTTAATGCCCGTAGTCATTGCCATATATCTCATCTCCTTCCCTATAACCTGTATGGCCTTGCGTATATTCGCTTTATCTCCGGCATCGCCCGCTCAACCACCGCCTGCTTATAAGGACGCGGCGCCATCCGGTTGGTGCCTTTTTCTAATCTCTCGCCCAACGGCCGGCCTCCGACCGTGACATGGCTCTCGATGGCGGCGACCGCCACATACCGGTTTCCCCGGCGCTCCATACGTGGATTCATCCCCCATGAAAGCCGGAATATGCCGGTGCGGACGGCGGGAGACTCCCCCGGCGCCGAAGCCTGGTACCTTCTCCGGGTATTCGGCACCTTGTAAACCCGTCCGCTCCGCTCCCCGCGCAGCAGATACAGCGCCGCCGACCGCAGCGCATTGCTGGCCCGGAAGGTGCGGTTGGCGACCTCCGTCTCCGCCGTCCTGACCGTCGTCTGTGCGACCTTTCCGATAATTCGCGAGGCGTCACCCGCAGGATTTCCGGATACACTCATACCACATCCGTCCTCTCCTCGCAGTAAAATATCGTCCAGTGCCCGATATCCCCCGGATTATACGGCAGCGCCTGATTATAAAACCGCCGCCCGTCCCGCTCAAAGATATCCCCCGGCCTGACCTCAAAATCCGGTTTCTGCCGGGTGATAACTTTATGGGTGATCGGATGTGTCAATTGCCGCCACCGCTGGATCTCCTCCGGCCTCGCCTGAGCCAGTATCGCCCGTACCCGCCCGATCTCCGTATAACCGTTGGTGGTGATCCTTCCCCGCTCAGTCTCCCGCTTATCCGGACGCAGCACGGAAAACGCCCGCAGCTCCTGCCCGGAACGCAGCATAACATTCCCGGAAAACATGTCCTATACCTCTTATTTTGAATTGGTCTGCGCTATTGTGTAATAGCGCAGACAATCAATAAATTATGCGATGGATCACATAATTTATTGATTGTGCATGTGTGGGTTATCATGTATTCCCGTATAAAAATAAGGCGGTTTTCTCATCGCCCGCCTATCCATCGACGGCACGCCGGTCCCGGCCTGTAATTCCTCTTTGAGCGCATCATGCAGCTTGCGCCACCGGTCCGCCCGGTCCCCGAACCCGTATGTCAGCACATCAACTTTGGTATCCACCATATAGGACAGCTTGAATAAAATAGCCTCCAGCGCATACAGCTTGGCGGACACCCATTCCCGCCGGCCGGGTCGTATCCCATCCAATATGGCGCTGTACTCCTCGTCCGATAGAGCGCAGGTATCCGCGCCTCCCTCGACAAGGGTATCCCCCAACTCAAACCGCATCCGGTCCAACCCGTGGATATTGATTTTGGTCGGATCGTAGGTATGATTCATGACCGCGCCCACATCCCTTGCGTTATCATCACTTCCGTCGCGAACCATACCTACGCCCCTTTCTATGTGTTGTGTGTGACCATATGCCGGGTAAGCCCGGACTTATTCCCGCACATCTTTCCGCAGACCGGACAGGCGAATTTTGCGGGATCTGTCTCCCCGCCGGTATCAGTATCGGCCGCGCCTTCATCGGTTGTTTCGGCATCACCGCCATCCGGTTCTTCTTGTCCGGTATCTTCTCCGTCGTCCCCGCCGGCATTCTCTCTGACGGCATCATCCTCCGGCGGCGGCTCTTGCTGATCGTCATCCTCCGGTTCCGGTATATATTCCTCACTGAGTATCTCCGCCAGCGCCGTCAGGCAATTCTCAACCCGGTCGGTGACGCCTTCACTTTCGTCCGGCTCAATACCGAACAATTCCTCCGCCGCCGCTACGCGCTCCTCCAGCGTATCCGCTTTCAGGACAACGCCAACCGGAACCGCTTCCAGCGTGATCATATCATCCGGCAAGACGGCAATGCGCCCCTGCTTAACCAACCGTTCCACCATCCGGGTATCGATGACCGAACCGGGTATTGTCTCTCCGACATGGTACCTGCGGTCAAACCGCACCGGCCTTTTCGCGATATAAGCCATAGCTTAGCCCTCCTCTTCATCCTCCGGCGGCGCAGACACGCAGTCCTTCATATAGATGCCGAGGTCGGGTGACGTCACCTTCATGTCATAGGATATCATCCCTTCGGCAAATTCGGTGTGCGTAGCGGGCGGACCCTGGAATGTTTGGACCGCCGGATTGGTTCCGAGCCCCATATCCCAGGAGAAGGTATACCCGGCGGAAGGCACGTCGATGGCCGGACCGGATGGAGCATACACCAACAGCGCGTCGTTCTCCGGCACGATAAACTCCGGCTTTCCCGGCTGGCCGACGGCGGCGGTGTTGATGACCGCGCTGCCGACGAGAACCTCCTCCAGGTCGAACAGCTGCGCCACCACATTCTTGGTGACGTTGGCGGGGTTGGGTGTGCTTCCGCCGGATACGATGCGCTCGAGGATCGCCGGGTTGGTTTTGAGCTTGGCCCATGCGTTGACGCCGAAGCATATCCTGTTGGGGAACCGCAGACCCAGCAGCCGCATAACCACCCGCAGCTGGTTGAACTGCTCGATGGGGTCGCTGTTGCTGTTATCGAACTGCCAGAACTCGCCCTCTCCGGGGGTCGACCCGACGCCCTGCAGCACCGTACCCCACTTGTCAGGCACAAAAAACGACCGCGCCCATTGGTAGTCGGTGAACAGCTTGAGCTGCTCGGCGATCCACATCGCCTTGGAGCGTAGCGGATTCACGCTTCCGGGCACGCTGGTGCGGATATAGTCGGTCGCCTCGATCTGGTCGATTCCGGTGATGACCTGATAGGCGTCGCAGGAATACGTATCGTCGCTCTTTCCGATAATTCCGGGGGTAACCGATCCCATCGACGGCTTCTTCCCGACGGCCAGCCTTGTGAGATCGTCCTTGTCGAAGATGTAGTAGTGCGACTTGGACAGGGCGACCGGAATGCTCGGGAACATCCGCCGGGAGATAAAGTCCTCGTCGGCCTGGAAATACGCCAGCGCCACATTGCTCAGGTACATATTCGGCACGAAGGTTCCCTTCCTGACCATATCGACGACCTGCGCGGGTGAGAATTTGTTGATGTCAGACATAATATAATCTCCCTCCTAATTAAGGCATATAGCCGGATTTGGTGATCTGGATGCGGAAATGGTCGCCTTCGGCGGCGCTGTCCAGCGCAAAACCCAGGATAAACATGCCGGATCCCGCGGTTACGGCAACACCGTAATCTCCCGCCGCAACCGGATCTCCGGCGGCGATATCCTCTCCGGCCACGATCAGCCCGATATCCTTGATCAGAACACTGACCTCGGCGCCTTCCGGCAATTCCGGAAGCGTATTTCCGAGGATGACGCCAAACCCCATAACCCCGGATGTGGACAATTCCGCTTTCCCGTCCCCGTTCAGGGAAACCGCCTTATGCGGCGCGTTTTCAATGGCTTCGGCAATTTGCAAGACGACCGTCGGTGAGCTGTCGACGACCGCGTTCATGAATGTTTTCATTTTCCCGTACCTCCTGTATATTCGTTTTGGTATCTGGCAGCCAGCTGCGGGTTCAGGTCAAAGGCCTTGACCACCGCCTGCGCCTTAGTCAAGCTGCCGTCTCCCTTCATGATCTCGCCAACCTTTGCCTCGATCTCGCTTTCCGCGCCGAAGGTGCCGCCGCTCATTCCGGAACCCATCTCCGAGAAAAGCCCGCTCTTCTCAACCAGCGTGACCTGCTCATCTAACAGCGCGACATAGTCGTCATAAGCGGTTCCGCCGGCCTCTTTGAGGTCATACAGCTTCGGCGCCAGCTCACCGGCGCGTTTCCCGACCGCCTCATACTTACTGGCGAACGCGGTCAGCTTCTCGATCTCAAGGCTTTTCTTCAACTGGGCAACCTCGGCCGCCATCGCCCTGTTGTCGTCCAGCGCCTTTTTGACATCCGGGTGAAGCTCCGCATTCTCAGCAGAGCCCGCCGCGCCTTTCGCCACTTCGCCGCCGCCGCCCGCCGCGCCGGCTCCGCTTTCCGCGGGAGTACCGTCAGCAGCAGCGCCGCCCTCCGGCAGATCCGCCGGATCATCCGCGCCATACTTCTTTTCCAGCACTTCGAGCGCGTCCCGCTCCTCCCCGGTCATCCTGCTTTTGTCTAATTTCATAGTGTCTGTTTCCTCCCTTTGGTTTGATTTATTGATATTTGTACTGCTTACAATACCGCCCTTTTCTATGCCTGCTTCCCCGCCGGCGCCTTCATCCGCCCCGCCGGCACATCCGCTCTTTATATACCGCGCCATCAATCCGTCGAACGCCGCCCGCGATTCCGCCGACTTGACGACCTTATCCCCGCCATTCCCCGCGCATTTCCCGCCCGCCCATACAGGGATCGCTGCCCGCGCGGAGGAAATAAATTCCTCAAGGCTGGTGAGCATCATCGCGTTCTTTGCGTCGGCAGTCATCCCGCCGTCACAGATGATCGACGCCAGGCTATCGGACATGGAATACATCCAATCCCATACCTGCTCAGTCACCTCACGCAGCGCCCGGTCGTCCACTTTATCCTCCAGCACGTCACTAAATGTCTCCGCATTCTTTGTGATCATCTGCACCGCCGCGTTTATAGCGCCCGCAATGGCGCTTAGGGCCTTTTGGAAAACCGTATCCGGCTTATCCGCCGCGCCAGCCCCATCAGCCGCATCCATCCGCTTGAACATCCGGACATAACTGTCCGGGTTGGCCCCCTGCTGCACAAGGTCGACACTTGTCAGCGTCAAATCGGTCAGCTTATTCGGCATAACCCAACTCCTTCCCGCCCGCTTCCGGGCATAAAAACAGCGCGAAAAACGCGCTATAAAAAGTATGTTTTGCCAAAGGCAAAACCCGCTCCCCGCAGGGAGTATTTTTCGCGAAAAAACGGCACCCAACTTTGAAAAAAGCGTTATCGACGCTTTTTTCAAAGTTTAGTATCACTCATGATTCCGCTCTCATATCATACCGTTCTGTATATCGCTTCAAAAGTAATGGATTGCGTACCGGAATAGTAATAATCAGCAAAAAAAGCAATAGAATTTGAAGTTCCCATATCATTGGCTGCACGGGGGCTGAATCTCAAAC
>WRDE01000025.1 GCA_009783605.1 Oscillospiraceae bacterium | reverse complement strand
CGCCGCTGAACAACCTGACCGACAAGAGCGTCGTCGGGTATCAGATGTGGTTCCAGGCCGGCAATGCCAGCGGCGGGTGGGTCCACTGGAGCGGCAGAATGCCGCGGGAGGATAACGGCACCTCAACCGATAACGGATGGGATGTGGAGCAATTTCCGTATATCGCGGATTATAACAGCACCTCGCTGCGGAACACCAGCTTCCCGGATCTGCCGGACGGCCGGAAAGCTCAGCTGTTCAGCTCGGTGGATCCCCATATCGTCGACACCCATCTCGGCTGGATGAAGGAATCCGGTATGGAATGCTTCGCCATCCAGCGGTTCTTCGGCGGGCAGGTGGGCGCTTCCACCACCCGGATAGCGTTTACCGAAAACGCCCCCAACCTGAAACTGTGCCGCAGATATGCCGAAAAGCATGACCGCATCTTCTATGTGATGTATGACCTGAACGGCTATCAGTCCAGAACCGCCGAGCATGTGATGCAGGATTGGTATTGGAACATCGAGCGCCAGGAGGATACCAGCCAATTGGAAAACAGCGTGCTGTATTCCCCCAATTATGCCCAGATGCCGGGCAAAAATCCGGGCGATCCGCCCCGGCCGGTGGTCTGCCTGTGGGGAACCACCGGTGATTATATGAAGCATGACGATTTATCCCGGTTGGTGGACTGGTTCCAGAACAGAGGGATCTATGTGATCGCCGGCACCCCGGACAACGATTTCGCCAAGCATTCCCAGCGCGATGACGAGACGCTGACCGAATTCAACAATAGGACCCACTATGACATCAATCTGAAATACGACATGATTTCCCCCTGGATGGTGGGCCGCTATAACGGCTCTGACGAGGCGGCCCGGCGGATCAACAACGATTTTTCGGTCAATGACGTGGGCTTCTGCGAAGCGAACGGTATCGATTATATGCCGGTTGTTTTCGCTGGTTCGGCCTGGTGCGGCAATATGTGGGGACCGGCCAACGATTTTGCGCGGGAGGCCGGCGAGTTTCTCTGGACCCAGGCGGCGACCTGGAAGACAAAAGGGGTGACCCAGGTCTATTTCGCCATGTTTGACGAATATGACGAGGGTACCGCGATCATGCCGGCCGCCCGGGACTCCTTCGACGTGCCGACCGGCAACCAGTATTTCCTGACCTATGCCGCCGACGGCAGCTGGATGGACTATGATTACTATATGCGGCTCTGCGGCGAGATCACCAAGATGATGCGGGATGAAGTGCCGTGGAGTGAGACTGTACAGATCCCGCTGGCCAAAGGCCCGCTCTATTTCCGCAACAGCTATGAGCAGCGCTGGTATAAGCATTGGAACGAGTTAAGGGATCCGGTCACCAATCAGCAAATGCATAAGAGAGGCGAATTCCTCGGTTTCGAGCTGGCGCCGATCGATCCCTGCATCATTGAAGACTGGCACGCTCTGCAATATTTAGTCGATGTGATAGAGATCCCCGGGTTCGATAAACCGGACTATATCTATGAAAATTACCGCGTGGGGATGGAATGCGAAATGCACTACATCACCGGTGAACCCCTTAAAAACCAGCCGTATCCCGTTGCCGCCTGTCTGCCCAATTATATAGACAGCAAGGACGGCAGTACGAGTCCGGTACTGGCTGAAGCCGTCACCGGCAGATACGCGCTGCAGTATGAAGACCGGACATTGAATGAAAAGGCGTTTTCCTATATCCAGATCAACGATGTCCGTATCACCGTGCCGGACAATCTGATCATGCGTTATCAGTTTATGCCCTATAACGAACAGAGCCAGTATGTATTTCTGGATCTGCTCTTCTCGGACGGCACGCTGCTCAGCGAAAGAAAACCCGCCGTCATGGGCAAAAAAGGGACCGTCGGCGAATACAGCGAGGTGACAGTGAGCTTAGATCAGTCGCTGAAGGGGATGACTGTCAGCGCCATTATACTGGCCTATGACGGCGCTCCGGTGCAGGCCGGCAATATATTGGTCAACATCGACGATCTCTATATCGAGGCGGTGGAAACCGATAAGGATCTGGTGCAGGCGGTATATGACCTGTACAGCTCCACCGTGACCAGCCCCGACGCGTTCCATGTGAAGACGCTGCAAGGTCTGAATGCCGCGCTGACGGCCGCCAAATCCGTGCTGGAGATGTCCGCGCCCACCGCGGCTCAGTTAAAAGACGCGCTGGCCGCGATGGATCTGGGTGCCCGGAAGGTGGCGGCGATCGGCAAACTGTTGGGTGACGTGGACCAGGACGGTGAGATCAACATCACCGACGCCCGGTTGCTGTTGCAATTTTTAGTCGGTAAAATCGATCTGGACATTCAGCAGCAGGACAACGCCTGCGTGACCCGCAACCCCGAAGGCAAGATAACCATCAGCGACGCCCGGGTCCTGCTGCAATTCTTAGTGGACAAGGTACCGCAGCCGTATCGGTTTAATTAAAAATTAAGAATTAAAAATTAAACAAGCGGGAGCGGTACATTAAGTGCCGTTCCTGTTTTTTGAAGGGAATAGGGGTTAGGGGGTTACCTAAATCCTAACCCCTGATCCTGACCCTTATTTCCTATTTCCAATAAATTCACAATTTGGTATTGAAAAAAAATCCAGGATGTTTTATAATAAATAAAATAATAAAATAAAGAGGAGCGTTACATAATGAGCGAATTTTTTCAGGGGATCGGCAAGGTCAAATTTGAGGGCGCCAAGTCCGACAATCCGTTAGCTTTCCGGTATTACAACCCCGATGAGGTGGTCGCCGGAAAGACCATGCGGGAGCAGTTGAAATTTGCCATGTCCTACTGGCACACCATGTGCGGCGCGGGCGCGGACATGTTCGGCGTCGGGACCGCCGACCGCAGCTACGGCGGCGGCGACGAGATGACCGTGGCGAAGAACAAGGCCCGGGCGGCCTTTGAGCTGATGACCAAGTTGGATATCGACTTTTTCTGCTTCCATGACCGGGACATCTCGCCCGAAGCGGCGACGCTGACCGAAACCAACGCCCGGTTAGACGAGATCGTGGATTTGATCGAGGGGCTGATGAAGGAATCCGGCAAAAAGCTGCTGTGGGGCACCGCCAACCTGTTCTCCAACCCCCGGTATATGCACGGCGCCGGCACCTCCTGCAACGCCGACGTGTTCGCTTTCGCCGCGGCGCAGATTAAGAAAGCGCTCGAGATCACCGTCCGCCTCGGCGGCAACGGCTACGTCTTCTGGGGCGGCCGCGAGGGCTACGAGACCCTGCTCAATACCGATATGGGCTTTGAGTTAGACAACATGGCCCGCTTGATGACGCTGGCGCGGGATTACGCCCGGTCGATCGGTTTCAAGGGCGATTTCTACATCGAGCCCAAGCCGAAGGAGCCCACCAAGCACCAGTACGATTTCGACGTGGCCACCTGCTGCGCTTTCCTGCGCAAATATGGGCTGGACAAAGACTTCAAAATGAACGTCGAGGCCAACCACGCGACGCTGGCCACCCACACCTTCCAGCACGAGCTGGCGACGGCGCGGATCAACGGCGTGTTCGGTTCGATCGACGCCAACCAGGGTGACCTGCTGCTGGGCTGGGACACCGACCAGTTCCCGACCAACGTCTACGAGACCGCCCTGTGCATGATGGAGGTCATCAAGGCCGGCGGCTTCACCAACGGGGGGCTGAATTTCGACGCCAAGGTGCGCCGCGGCTCCTTTGAGCCCTCCGATCTGTTCTACGCCTACATCGCCGGCATGGACGCCTTCGCGCTGGGTCTGAAAATCGCCGACAAAATCATCAAGGACGGCCGGATCGACGCCTTTGTGGCCGACCGCTACGCCAGCTACAAGTCCGGTATCGGCGCCGATATCGTGGGCGGAAAAGCCACCATCCAGCAGCTAGAAGCCTACGCGCTGAATCTGGGTGATATCACCACTAACACCAGCGGCCGGCAGGAATATCTGGAGCATATTGTGAATGGGATCATGTTTTCGGGGCTCGTGTAGTATGACGCTGCGGCGCCATACTACGACTTCGCCTGTGTGCTGGTTGCAGAGGACAGGAAACAAAAATGCTTGGGCCGCGATATAGCATAATGAAAAAATGGATGTGGCATACTATCTTCATAAGCGCATAAGCACATAAGCACATAAGGAGTATTGAATATGGAGCAATTTAAACGGATCAGCCATGATGTCGGCGTTATGGGCGGCAAGGCCTGTATTGCGGGGACGCGTATCACAGTCGGTATGATTCTCATGCAGATCAGCGAGGGAACCACCTCCGGTGAATTGATTGCGGAGTATCCTGATCTGACAGGAGAGGATATCGCGGAAGCATTGCGGTATGCCGCATGGGCTGTCGGAACCAAGGAAGAGTTGGTTGTGTCTGCATGAAAATACTGCTGGATATGAATATTCCGTTGCCGCTATAATTGTTTATTTATTACATGAAAGGAACCAATACATATGGCCTACCTACTCGGTATCGACATCGGTACTTCAGGTACCAAAACCGTATTATTTGACGAATCCGGCACGCCGCTGGCGTCCTATACCGGCGAATACCCGCTGTATCAGCCCCACAACGGCTGGGCGGAGCAGGATCCTCTTGACTGGTGGAACGCCACTGTTGACGGCATCAACGCGGTGATCGCCCGGACCGGCTGTAAGCCCGCCGATATCAAGGCCGTCGGGCTGTCGGGGCAGATGCACAGCACGGTGCTGTTGGACCGTGAGAACAAGGTGCTGCGCCGGGCCATCCTCTGGTGCGACCAGCGGACGGCGGCGGAATGTGCCGAGATCGAGTCCCGGATGGGCGGCCGGGCGCGGCTGGTGGAGATCACCGCCAACCCGGCGCTGACCGGCTTTTCGGCGTCAAAAATCCTCTGGGTGCGCAATAACGAACCCGAAATCTATGAAAAAACCGCCCACATCCTGCTGGCGAAGGACTATATCCGGCTGATGCTGACCAGCCAGTACGCCACCGAGGTGTCCGACGCCTCGGGGATGCAGCTGTTGGACGTACCCGGGCGCTGCTGGTCGGACGAGGTGCTGTCCAAATTAGAGATCGACAAGGCGCTGCTGGGCAAGGTGTATGAATCCCCCGAGGTTACCGGGCAGGTCACCGCCGAAGCGGCCAAGCTGACCGGGCTGGCCGCCGGCACCCCTGTTGTCGGCGGCGCCGGCGACAACGCGGCGGCGGCGGTCGGCACCGGTGTGGTGCGCAACGGCCGCGCTTTCACCACCATCGGCAGCTCCGGCGTGGTATTCGCCCATTCCGACGCGATCGCTATCGACCCCGCCGGTCGGGTACACACCTTCTGCTGCGCCGTCCCCGGCGCCTGGCACGTGATGGGAGTTACCCTCAGCGCCGGGATGTCCTTAAAATGGTTCCGGGATAACTTCTGCTATGCCGAAATGGCGGCGGCCGACGGGATGGGGGTCGATCCGTATTACATCATCGACAAACAGGCGGCGCAGTCGCCGATCGGCGCCAACCGCCTGCTGTTCCTGCCCTATCTGATGGGCGAGCGCACCCCGCATCTGGATCCGGATGCCCGCGGCGTATTCTTCGGGCTGTCGGGGATGCACAAAAAGCGCGACCTGATCCGGGCGGTGATGGAGGGGGTCACCTATTCGCTGAAGGACTGCCTGTCGGTATTCGGCGGGATGGGATTGCAGGTGGATGAGATGGCGGCCTGCGGCGGCGGCGGCTCGTCAAAATTCTGGCGGCAGATGCTGGCCGACGTGTTCAACTGCGAGATCAACACGATGGCGTCGAAGGAAGGCCCGGCGCTGGGCGCGGCGATATTGGCCGGCGTCGGCGCGGGCGTGTATAGCAGCGTGCCCGAGGGGTGCGACGCGCTGATCAAAAAAGCCGGCACCCAGCAGCCGGACGCGGATAACGCCAAGGCGTATGAGCGGTGCTATGGGCTGTACGGCAGTGTGTATCCGGCGCTGAAGGAGCTGTATCCCAAGCTGGCGCAGCTGTAAGCAATAGTATAAACGAACTGTGTTCGTCTGCGGTACGGTATGACAGTGTTACCGCGGGCGGGCATGGTTTATCCCTATAAATATAAGAAGGGGATATCAAAAACATGCCGAAAAAAATCATTCTGAGCGCCGACAGCACCTGTGACCTGCCGCGGGAGCTTGCTGAAAAATACGATGTGCTGATCCAACCCGGTTATGTGGTGTTAGACGGGGTGACTTACGGCGATGGCACCGATTGCTTTGCCGACGATATCTTCAAGTTCTATAATGAACGTAAAATGCTGCCCAAAACCACCGCTATCAACAGCGAGGAATACAGCGAGATGCTCCGCGCACGGAAAGAGTTGGGCGATGAGGTTATCCATTTCACCATCGGCTCCGGCCTGTCGATCGGTTTCCAGCAGTGCAAGATGGCGGCTGCGGAGCTGGAAGGTGTTTACGCCATTGACTCCTGCCACCTGTCCACCGGTATCGCCATGTTGGTGATCCGGGCGGCGGAGCTGATCGCGCTCGGGATGCCGGCGGCCCGGATCGTGGAAGAGATCGAGCGGCTAAAGCCGCTGGTCCAGACCAGTTTCGTCATCGACACATTGGAATTTCTGCATAAAGGCGGCCGCTGCTCCGCGCTGGCGCTGCTGGGCGCCAATATGCTGAAGCTGAAACCCTGTATTGAGGTGGATCCGGCCAACGGCGGCGCGATGACGGTAGGCAAAAAATACCGCGGGGCGCTGGAGAATGTGCTTAAGCAATATGTGGAAGAGAAATTGTCGATGCCCAATATCGATTACCGCCGGGCGTTTATCACCTATTCCACCATGAAACCCGAACGGTTGCAGTTGGTCAGGGATCTGGTCGCGGCCAACGCCGATTTTACCCAAGTCACCGTCTGCCAGGCAGGAGCCTCAGTCTGCGCCCACGCAGGCCCGGAAACGGTAGGGGTTATTTTTGCGCTGAAAGAATAAAATAGTGAGTAGTGGATAGTGATTAGTGATTAGTAAATTAAAACAGACAGCGGCTGCGCTGTCTGTTTTATGTTTGATATCAACCCACTAATCACTATCCACTACTCACTATCAACTATCCACTACTCACTAAGAATCCCTTCCGCTGCCGCGCTGAGTTTGACTGTCAGCTCCTCCGCTTCGGCGGCGTTTTTGCCTACGGCGGTGACGTAGGCTTTGATCTTTGGCTCGGTGCCGGAGGGACGGATGATCAGCTGGCCGCCGCCGAGAATATAGCGCAGCACGTTGGATTGCGGCAGCGTCAGGGCGGTCTTTGCGCCGGTTTCCAAATCCGTGTGTTCGGAAGTCTGGTAATCGTAGTATCCGGTTATCCTGTATCCGGCGATCTCGGCCGGCATTTGCTCCCGCAGACGGGTCCGCAGACGGGTCATCAGCCGGTCCATTGCCGCCATCCCTTCGGCGCCTTCAAAGGTCTTGTTTACCACCGATTGGCGGTAATAGCCGAATTTGGCGTACAGCTCTTCCAGTACACCCAACAGGGATTTGCCTTTGGACTTGTAATAAGCCGCCATCTCGCAGATCAGCAGGCAGGCGGAGACGGCGTCCTTGTCCCGGACATAGCTGCCGGCGAGATACCCGTAGCTCTCCTCATAGCCGAAGACGAAGCGTTCCGCCTCGCCGGCGGTTTCCAATTGCAGGATCTGCTCGCCGATATATTTGAACCCGGTCAGCACCTCAACGGTCTCGCAGCCGAAATGCGCGGCGATCCGGCGGGCCAGCTCGGTGGTGACGATGGTTTTGACCATCACCGGACGGTCCGGCAAGGTTTTTTTGGCGTTTTTCTCAGTCCGCCGGGAGAGGATATACCAGAGCATCAGCGCGCCGGCCTCGTTGCCGCCGATCAGTTCATATCCGCCGTCGCCGGGGACCGCTGCGGTCCGTGGGACCGCGACTCCTACCCGGTCGGCGTCGGGATCGGTGGCCAGCAGCAGATCCGGCTGGATGGTTTGCGCCAGCTCCAGTCCCTTCTCGAATACCTGTCTTGTCTCGGGGTTGGGATAGGGACAGGTGGGGAAATCCCCGTCCGGGGCCTCCTGTTCCGGCACCACCGTCAGATCGGTGACGCCGGCGGCGGCCAGTACCCGGCGGACCGGCAGGTTTCCGGTGCCGTTGAGGGGGGTATAGATCACCGACAGCGGTTGGTTTTTGCAGATATCCGGGTCGATTTGGGTTGCCATGACCGCGGCGAGATAAGGCTCTAACAGCTCCTCGCCGACCATCCGGATCTGCCCGCCGGCGACCGCCCGGTCAAAATCAATCAGCCGGATATCCGCAAAAACATTCAATTTTTCGATACAGGCGGTGACCGCGCCGGCGGCTTGGTCGGTCATCTGGCACCCGTCGGCGCCGTAGCATTTGTAGCCGTTATAGGCTGCCGGATTATGGCTGGCGGTGATCATGATACCGGCGCCGCAGCGGTAGTGCCGGACGGCGAAGGAGAGCACCGGCGTCGGGTAGAGGGCGTCGGTGAGATACACCGTGATGCCGTTGGCGGCCAGTACCCGGGCGGCTTCCCGGGCGAACAGGGCGGATTTGTGGCGGGAATCGTAGGAGATAGCTGCCGCTTTGGCGGCGGTACCGGCGTTGAGGTAATCCGCCAATCCCTGTGTGGCCCTGCGGACGGTGTAGACGTTCATCCGGTTGGCCCCGGCGCCGATCACCCCCCGCAGTCCGGCGGTGCCAAAGGTGAGCTCACAATAAAACCGGTCAGTTATGGCGGCCTCATCCCCGGAGATATCCGCCAACTCCCCCGCCAGATCGGGGTCGTCAACGGCTTTTTCCAACCACAGGTCATACAGCTCCAGCATACGCGCATCCATTCTATCAAGTCCTTTCGGTGTGTTGTTTTTTTTAGTATACACCGAAAGGGGATAAATTGCAAATTGTAAATGGCAAATGGCAAATTGAAGCAGCCCCCAATAAAGGCCGAATCAACCCGCTCCGGCTAATAACCGCAATCATTATGCATTGTGCATTATGAATTCTGCATTGTTCTGCGCGGTTTCCCGCCCCTCATTCGTATTCCCTATGTAGCTACAACAAAATCATCAGATAAGAGAGGTGAAACAGGTGCAGCCGGAATTTGAAAAATATATTGAGCAGACGGTGGAGGCGTATTCAGCGACGGTGCTGCGGATCGCCTTCCAGAATGTCAAAAACCACGCCAGCGCCGAGGATGTCACACAGGAGGTGTTTCTCAGGCTGATGGCGCAGCCAATGTTTGCCGACCCCGCGCATCTGCGGGCATGGCTGATCCGGGTGACGGTCAACTATTGCCGGGATCTGCTGCGCTCAGGCTGGTTCCGCAAAACCGAACCCTTGGAGGATTACCGGGAATCTATCCCCTTTGAGCCGGAGGAGCGGGAGCTTTTGGATGAGCTGCGCAGGATGCCGGCCAACTACCGGAACACGTTATATCTGTATTTTTATGAGGGTTACACGGTACCGGAGATCGCGCAGGTGCTGGGAAAAAAGACGAATACGGTCAGCTCATGGCTCACCCGGGGCAAACGCCTGCTGCGGGACCGGCTGACGGAAGGAGAGTTTATTTATGGGTAATTTATACCGGAATACCTTGGACAAGATCCGCCCGGACAGGGAGTTCAAGAACACCCTGATCGGGATGATGAAGGAACGGGCGGAAACGCCGGCGATCCCCGACACCGGCAACCGCCGGGTGATCCAGCTGAAGCCGGCGGACCAGCAGACGGCCTGGGTGCCGCCCTCCAACCGCTGGCGCGGTATAGCGCTCTCCGCCGCTTCGGTGATATTGGTGCTGCTGTCGCTGCCGCTGTGGCTGATGAATACCGGGCGGCCGTCGGGCGAGTTGGAGAAGATATATTTTCCCGTGATGGGATGGGATTTTTTCGACGACGTATCGTATAAGCTGGCGGAAAATCCCGAGCAGCTGAGAATGATTATCGGGAAGGACCTGATGGAAGAACAGCCGCCGCCCGACACCTTACCGGTCTATATCAACCTCTATCCGAGCAATATGGACGGCATGGTCAACAACCGGATGTCGGGGGACGAGGTGATCGCCATATTAGATCAGGTAATCAATAAGATGGGGTATACCAAAACCGGGGAATACGAAGACGGCATGTTCAACGACCGGTCCGTCACCTGTATCGACCCGGCCCGGCCGGAAATCACCATCACCCTCTGGGGCGGCGGCGGCGGGGGATACAGTATGGATTTCGATCCGCCCTGGCCGGCGGCGGACGTATCGCCGGAGGATTCTATCGCGAGACAGATGAATAAGTTTCATTACGCCGCGCAGAAGCTGTCAGAGGAGGGTTTCGCCAGACTGTTAGATACCGGTTCGCCGCAGCCGTTTGTTGTCGGCAACCACAAATATATCTTTGGGGTGGAAGGCTATCTGCCGCAGACCTATGCCTATGACGGCCGGGGGGTCCAAATCGTCAACCGCAGTCTGCGGCCGATACAATACGGCATTGAGCGGGACGGGCTGCGCTGGATCCAGGCGCGCAACGCCGACCTGAGCCGTCCGGCAGGCGATTACCCGATTCTGACGCCGGAGCAGGCGAAGGAGCGGCTGCTGAACGGGCAGCACGCCGGGCCGGACCGCGGCTTTACCGTGACCGATCCCGAAAAGATCGTTGCCTATGAGATCGTATATAAGCAAAACGAGGTGGAGATTGGCTCCGGCGAGGTCGGGTATTTCGCGCCTTTCTACAAGTTTTATGTTGAGGATGAGGGGGCGGATATGGCTTATTCATACGATATGACGCAGGAGGAGTGGGACCAGCGCGGGTTAAAGGTGTATTACGAATTTCTTGTCCCGGCGGTGACGCCGAGCCTGTTCGGGTATGGTATGACGGCCGGCGCGGCGGTGCCGGAGATACAGGAAGGAGAGGACGCGGAATCCTATCTGGCGCGGCTGGAGGAGGCCGGATTATACGCGTTGAAGGAGCAGGTTCGCAGTGACCGCCCGCAGGGACAGGTGCTGGAAACCGTTCCGGTGGCCGGCGAACTGGCGGCGTTTGACAGCGAAATCATCGTCCGTATCAGCGGCGGCCCCGAGTATTATGCGGGAGAGCAGGGGCCGGAATATTGGAGCAACAAAGACTATTACCAGCCCGGCAGGGTCTGGGACACCGGCAAGCGGTATGACGACAGGGGCGAGAAACTGCTGTCGCAGTATAGCCGGGAGGAGCTGTGCAACCTGTTTCTGCAATGCGTGGAGACGGGGGACGGCGAGACGTTTGGCCGTATCTCGGTCATGAGGGAATATGATTATTTCCTGTGGTATCCCGACAACAGGCTGAGCGACGTCTCGATTAAAAAGATAGTCAGGACCGACGGCGACGAGGTGTATATGCTGAGGTTTACCACGACCGAGATGATCACAGAATTTACCCAGTCCGGCGGGACCGAGATGTGTCTGTTCGTCAGTTTCGAATGGGTGTGGCGGGAAAAAATTTTTGGGTCGTGGAAGATATCCGGGTTCGCCACCAGCCCGTAGGAAAAATATAGTAAACACCGGGGCAGATACGAAGTCTGTCCCGGTGTTTTGTCATTTGCAATTAAAATAACTGTCAATCAAGCTTCCGCCAGCTCGACCGGGAATTTATCAATTTTATCCACCAATTTCTGCAAAATCAGCCGGGCGTCGGAAATGGTAATGCTGCCGTCGCCGTCCACATCCGCCCAGGCCGCGCCCCGGGCGGTCAGCCATTGCTTGCCCACCAGATCCTGCAGCACCACCCGGGCGTCGCCGATATCCAATATGCCGTTGCAGTTGGCGTCGCCCCAGACCGACAGGTATTCGTCGTCGTCGACCAGCCGGTCAATCATCAGATGCCACAGGGAGTACCCCCAATAGGTGCCGTCTACCTGGACCCGTTCGGTGCAGTTGATCCGTAAGAACCGTCCGAAGGCGTTCTCTAACGGGATGGTTTCGGTGGCGCCTTTGCCGTCGGTGGTGGTATACACGGTTTCCCAGTTCTGCCCGTCGATGGAGGTCATAATCGAGTAGGATTTCGCGTAGGCCGATTCCCATACTAACCGCACCCGGTCGATGGCGACCGGACGGTGCAGGTCGACCTGGATCCAGGCGGTGGCATAGGTGCCGGAGGCCCAGCGGGTGGCGGGGTTGCCGTCGATAGCGCGTTCGGCTCTGGTATCGTCAAGCTCCTGGGTGGAGGCGGAAGCGGTTTTGCCCGGCGCCATATCCTGGTATACCGGAATCGACGGGGTAAAGAGGTCGATGACGGCCGTCTGGCCGGCCTTCAGGGTCAGCTCCCGGGCGGTGCTGCCATAGGCGGAATCCGCCACCGTTGCGCCGGTAACCGTGATGGTTTTGATGCCCATATGCTGGATCAGGGTGATGGTCTGGTCGACCGCCGAGGTGATTTTGGCCCGAATATGGCGGTGGGGGAGATCCCAGGAGATCTCATCCACCGTGATCTGGTTGCGGGCCCGCAGCCCCTTGACGGTGCCGGTGGGCAGCGAACCGGGCATTGCCGGCAGCAGCTCTAACGAGCCCTCGTTCGAGCTCATGGCCATCTCCATCTGCACCGTGTGGAAGGAGTTGACCACATCGGTGCAGAAGGTGGCATATCTGTCATAATGGTCGGTGTTGAGGCCGTTGAAATAGAAATCGGCCCCCATCCGGACTAACTTTTTGATCGCCGATTCGG
>WRDE01000024.1 GCA_009783605.1 Oscillospiraceae bacterium | reverse complement strand
GAAACAGCGGCTGTATGAACTGGAGGAACTGCTGCCGCCGCACTTTGTCCGGATCTCCAAATCCGCCATCGCCAACACCCGCCACATCTTTTCGATCAACCGCAACCTCGCCGCCTCCTCATTGGTGCAGTTCAACCGCAGCCACAAGCAGGCGTATGTCTCCCGCAAATACTACCCGGCCCTCCGCCAAAAATTAGACAGAAAGTAGGGAATTGTCATGTCAAATCTGAAAAAATTGTATTGGAGCCTGTTCTTTATCGCCGCCGCCGCCTTAGTGATCCTGCATCAGTTAGATAAGCTGGGGGAAATCACACTGCTGACCCTGCTGGCCACCATCATCATCCTGCCGATCATCGTCGAGAGCTGCCGCTGCGGAAACTTTTTCGGCATCTTCGTCCCACTGGGATTGGTCTGGGTGCTGTATGAAAAGCACTTTATCGCCTGGCTGGGCATCGAAAAAGCCATCGGCTTCTGGCCGGTGATACTGGCCGCGGTGTTTCTGAGCGTCGGGCTGCAGATCATCTTCCACCGCAAAGGCAAATATAAAGGCAAGATGAAAGAAAAATTTGAGAAACATTTCGGCGACGGCGATTTTCTCAACGGAACCACCGAATACAACGACGACAGCGACGTCAACTGCCGGGTATCCTTCGGATCGGGCATCAAATACCTGCGGTCGGACGAGCTGAAAAAAGCGTACATGAAATGCTCCTTCGGCGGGCTGAAGGTATACTTTGAAAACGCCACCCCCGCCCCGGAGGGCGCGATGGTCACGGTGGACGTGACCTGCGGCGGGGTCGAACTGTTTATCCCGCGCCACTGGCGGATCCGCAACAGCGTCAACGCCTTCGCGGGCGGAGTCGTCATAAAAAATCCCAGCCGCTCCACCCCGGAACCCGACGCGCCGCTGTTGGTGCTGAACGGCAGCATCCGGATGTCGGGGATTGAGATTATATTGGTGTAAGGATAATTGCGATAGAACGGCGGGGGCAAGCCCCCGCCCTACTTTTTTTATTCCAACGCCCAAAGTATCCCGGACCGCGTTATTCCCGATTCGTGGATCTTCCCCAATAAATATTTTGTATCCTCCGAATCTCCGAAGGTTGCGCAGCTTCTTAAACGCAGGTAATCGTCATAACGCTCAACATGTATGAAATGCCGTTCATTATCAAATTCCCATACATCATATATAAGTATGAATCCGTCATCCAGTTCAACAAATTCGGGATGCACATGGTTGCTGTCGGTCATCACATGATCCTTAAAATCAAAGGATATCTCAAAAACCTCTCCCTTTTCATCAATCCGGAGCAGTTGTATGGGGGTGTTTGCCGAGCCGCATCCCGATACACCGATAAAAATATTTCCGTGAGGATGAATCATATATACATATTTTTCAATATCAACATCTTTTTCATATACCACATGGCAGCCGGCGTCAAACTCCAATAACGTGTGTTGCTCCTCTGCTACTGTTAAAACACATCTGAGATTTCCTTTTTCTGTGACAAACGCAGAGTCGCCAAAGCTATATTTCTCTATGGAAATCTTCATACTTACCGAACGGTTAGCATCAATATGGAGCAGGCGTGTAAAAGAAGCGGATGAATCATGATATTCCAAATAAGTGCTGAGATAAAATCCGCCGGATCCGTCAGCAATACCAGTGCCCCCCGATTCCCAATAGCTTCCTGAAATGGAGAATTCCGGATCGGCGGGAAAGATTAATGGCGTTTCTTCTTCAATACCCCGCGGCGTAATATGAAGCAGGGTTATCAGATTTTTACTGAGATTATAACGCTGCGCGAAAACATAAAGACCGTCATCTTCATCGGGGGTAACCCTGTCATTACGACTGTACGGCCATCCCGGCTGCCGCGTGGCATTTCCCTGCCGGTCTAATAAAATGATATGCTCGATATTGCTTTCATGGTCGCGGCCAACCAAAGCATAGCTGTCGTTTTTCAAAGGATATATATCCCAATCATAAAAAAGCACAGGGGGTTTATATGACCACTGCAATCCGTCCGGTGTATAATAATGGTAAACCTCAGGGGGATGGGTAGTCCCGATACTTGTTTCCGATTCCCCGACGAGTGCGTGGGTATCGTCAACATGCAGGATCTGACAGTATTCCGCGTCTTTCGGCGGCTCCAACCAGATAATATCGGTTATCGGTTCAGACAATGGGATGATATCCGGCAGCGTTTCCGAAGGCGCGGTATCCGGCGGTATTTCCGAGGATACGGCATCCGGCGGCGGGGCTTCATCCGACGACGGTTGTGCTTCCGAAGACGTGGCTGCCGGCGCCGGCATGTTCACCAACCACAGGGGAACCAAAATGGCCAACACCGCCGCCGCCGATACAACCGCCGCCAGCACCCCCCGCCAGACCCTGCGCGGCTCCGCAGCCGGCAGCTCCCCCGGCGGCAATATCATCACCCGCCGCTGCCGGTTTTGTATCGTGTCTTGATCAACCGTCTGTATCCGCTCAACCGCCGCCTCGACCGCGTCCCCGCTGTCCAACCCCAGTGCGTCTAACTGCCCGATATAGCGTTCTTTATCCATAGTCGTCTCCTAACCTTTCTTTAAGTATTTTCCGTGCCCGCGCCAGCCGCGTCCGGATCGTGCGGTCGTTTTGACCCAATATCCGCGCGATCTCGCCGGACGGATACCCCTCGTAATAAAACAGATACACCGCCGTCCGGTATTTCTCCGGCAATGCCAGCACCGCCGCCAGCACATCCCGGGCGGTATCCGCGCCGGCCGGATCATCCGATAAAACCGTGTCGTCGAGAGGGATAGTGTGCCGCGCCCAGGCGGCGCTGAGCTGGTTTTTGCACAGGTTGACCGTCAGCCGGATCAGCCATGCCTTCTCGTCCTCGGCAGAGGCGAAATCCGGCCGTTTGATCAGCCATTTCATGTAAATTTCCTGCGCAATATCCTCCGCCGCCGACCGGTCTTTCACATAATGAAAAGCGATCCGGGCGATGGTGCCGTGATAGGTCCGGACCACCTCTTCGATGGAATGACAGGCGCCTGTATTCATCCGCGGGTCCCCCCCTCATACTATTAAAACAAGATGGAACGGGGAAATGTTTCAAAAATGTATAATGTATAATGTAAAATGTACAATTGTTCGCATTATAAAACGAAATCCTCCCCAAAATACTCTGCCACTACCCGCCGCATATCCTCCGGCAGCTCCTGTTGAAACCTCATGGCCGCGCCGTTGACCGGATGCGTGAACGACATTTCGGCGCAGTGTAATCCGTGGCGGGACATGACGGTCTGATCCTCGCCGTACATGGTGTCGCCGGCCAGCGGGTGTCCTATCCAGGCCATATGTACCCGGATCTGGTGGGTGCGCCCGGTTTCTAATCGGATCCGCAGCAGACTGAGCGTGTCACAGGCGGCCAGTGATTCCCAATGGGTGACGCTGGGTTTGCCGCCGGCGTCGCCGGGACCGGCGACCTCCCGGGTGATGGCGCTGCCCTCCCGTATCCGGATTGGCTGGTCGATCACGCCGCCGCCCTCCAACCTGCCCAGCGCCAGCGCGAGATAAAATTTTTCGATTTTACTGTTTGCGGCGTGGGTGGTCAGCGCATGGGCGATATGCGCGTTTTTGGCCGCCAGCAGCAGCCCGCTGGTGTTGCGATCCAGGCGATTGAGCGGCCGGAAGGAGAGGGGCTGTCCGCTTTGGGCAAAATGGTGGACCACGATGTTGGCCAGCGTCGGTCCGGCCTTAAAAGCCGACGGATGGACCGCCAGCAGCGGCGGCTTGTTGACCACCAACAGATACGGGTCCTCATACACCACATCCAACGGCAGATCAACCCCGTCGATCCGCACCGTGTCCTCCGGCAACAGCAAAACTAACCGTCCGCCGGCGCCGACCCGGTCGATGGTGCGGACCGGTCGCCCGTCCAATGTGATGCCGCCCGGCACCCGCTTGAGCTTGACCACCATCCGCCAGGAGAGCCCGGCACAGCCCCGTAAAAACTGCTGGACGGTACAGCCGCCGTAGGATTCGGGTATGGTATAGACAAGTTTTTGCATAGTGTCCTCATTTTTTGATCGTCCGGCACATATTCATATATAGAAATAGAATATGAGGGGTGTAGGATATGTTTGTCTTTTCGATCAAAACGTCAAAAAAACAGTTGGTTTCGCTGCTGCTGTGTCTGGCGGCGCTGGCGGGGATCATTCTGCTGGCGGTGAGCTGGCCTTCCGAGCCGGTATCGGTGACGGTTCCGGCTCCGGACGAGGATGCCCGGGTGGAATATTTGCAGCAGCTGGGCTATCAGCCCGGCGCCACCCACAGCGAGGTGCGGGAGGTGCTGATCCCGGACGAGTTCGACGAGGTGTTCACCCAGTACAACGAGCTGCAAAAAGTGGCGGGAATGGACCTGCTGCCCTATCACGGCAAACGCGCCAAGGTCTACACCTACCGCATCTTCAACCACCCGCAGGGCAGTGACGTAGCCGCCCACCTGTACGTATACGACAACAAAATCATCGGCGGCGACATCTCCTCAACCGCGATGAACGGATTCATGACAGGACTTATTCAATTATGAATGCTGAATGCTGAATGCTTAATTAAGCACTCAGCATTCAGCATTCAGCATTTTATAGATCTGCCGCGCGCACTTATAAATGTCCCCGCCGCCCATTGTCAGCACTAAGTCGCCGGGTCTGGCTTGGGCGGTGATATAGCGGGTCACGTCGTCAAAGGTGGGGCAATATACGCCGTTAGAGATCCGGGCGGCGATTTGTTCGCTTGAGACATTCCAGATGTTCTCCTCGCGGGAGCCGAGGATATCGCAGACTACCGCGATATCGGCGGCCGAGAGGGCGGCGGCGAACTCCTCCAGATGACGCGCCGTCCGCGAAAAGGTGAAGGGCTGGAACACCGCCAGCACCCGGGCATATCCCATCTGCCGGGCGGCGGCCAGCGTAGCGGTGATTTCGGTGGGGTGATGGGCGTAATCGTCGGCGACGGTGATCACGCCGCCGGAACTGTCCGGAACCGATTCGCCGATAAACTCAAACCGCCGCCCCGCGCCCCGGAAATGGGCCAGCCCGGCGGCGATCTCCTCCGCCGTGGCGCCGCCGCGGACGGCTGCTGCTGCGGCCGCTGCCGCATTATAAATATTGTGCGCCCCCGGCGCGCCCAACGAAATATCAGCAAAAAACTCACCGTCACAAAGCAGCGTAAACCGCCCGTATGCCCCGGTCAATCTGCCATTTACAATCTGCCATTTACAATTTGCCCCGCCGCCGTACCACTCCACCGGCACAGCGATGCCTTCCAGCGCCGCCACGGTGTTGGGATCGTCGGCGTTGGCGATAACGACCCCGGTGGCCCGCGCGGCGTATTGGCGGAACGAGGCGATAACCCCTTCCAACGAGCCGAACCAGTCCAAATGGTCGGCGTCGATGTTGAGGATCACCGCCGTGGCGTAGGCGAGCTGCAGATAGTGGTCCTGGAATTCGCAGGCCTCGCAGACCATCAGCCCGCTTTCTCCGGCCCGGCCGTTGGCCCCGATCAGCGGCAGCCGCCCGCCGATAAAAACGCTGGGATCCCGCCCGGCCTCCAACAGAATCTGCGCCAGCATCGAAGTCGTCGTGGTTTTGCCGTGGGTGCCGGAGACGGCGATTGTCCGCGGGTGGCCGCGGGTGATCAGCCCCAGCAGCGCCGCCCGTTCCAGCAGCGGAATACCGCGCCCGACCGCGGCGGCCAGCTCAGGGTTGTCGCGGCTGACCGCGGTGGTATATACCACTAACTGTGCCGCGCCGATATTCCCGGCGCTGTGGCCGATTATGACCGGGATGCCGAGCGACCGCATCCGGGCGGTGTTGTCGGATTCGGCGGCGTCGGAACCGGTGACGGCATATCCCATCGTGTGCAATATCTCGGCCAGCGGACTCATCCCCGAGCCGCCGATCCCGACAAAATGAACCGCCGCGGCCTCGGGGATCCCGGTATGAGCGGCCAGCTGCAGCATATCTGTTGACATAAATCCACCTCATCAAGTATAATAAAGTATATAGTAAATTACAGTATACGCTATTGTGGAGGAAAAGGGAATAGAAATTTGCTGCAAAATCACAAGAGAAAAACTTTCACAACATTTTTTTGCTTTTTTGAAACCTTTTCGTGTCTTCATTGGTGTTATATACACAAAGATATTCAAAGAAAGGCGGAAAAGCAATGAAAAACAAAATATTGGCTCTGGCAGGTATCCTGATTATGGCCGCCGCGCTGCTGCTCTCGATAGACGCGCAGGCGGAGCAAACCGGCGGGGACGGCGGATGGTCGATCACCGACGCCCGGCTGATTTTGCAGCATACGGTGGGCAAGACGGCAGTACCCCGGGCGGATATCCTGCGGTTGGATCAGAATACCGACGGAAAGTTGGATATTTCCGACGCGGGGATATTGCTGCAAAAGTTGGTCGGCAGATGGAAACCGGAACCGTGGACCGAGGTGGCGCAGGTAAAACCGGCGGGCGGGGAGGATATTGACTTTAAGGTTATCGCGCACGGGCATCCGCATGTGCCGCTCGAAGGTGGTTATGGGCACCGGCTGTATCTCCTGAAATCCCCCGCCGACATCGGCGCTGTTATGTCCGAATTTTCTGAATTGTATTGGCTGTCATCCTTTTCGGATTTTGAGAAAACACTAAAGGATGTTGATTGGGACGGACATGCCGTGATCATTATGACTTACCGGACGAAACAAAATGTCATCACAGTGCAGCCGGACCGGATCGCGGTGGAAAACGGTCGGCTGACGGTGTGCAATACCGTACTGGCCACACAAAATTATTCATTGCTCACCGGTGATTGCTACTGGGTAAAAGCGATCGAAATCGACTTGGAAGATCTGGAAGGCGTCCGGTCACTGGCCATATATGCCGACAAAATCATGCGGCCAAATATCGGTACAACCGAAATAAAACAGGAGGTTTCGGGCGAGTCGGTCGATTTCACCGTGATGGCCTATACCCGCGGACCGGTATATGACTATTATCCGTTCATGATCTGCCCGGTGCGGTCGATGAAGGAACTCAAAAACCTCTACGCGTGGGAGGTATGGCAAAAAGGCGCGATGGAGGATTATACCGCGGGCTTTGACGACGCGTTTTTTGAGGACAAGGCGGTCATTGTCGTCATCCGCTCATTGCCGGATACCGGGCCGCTCATGGTGGTGGACGCGATCATAAGGGATGAGACGAAAATCGGGCCGATTATACAGTTTTCCACCGGCCGGATGGCGGGGACCGCCGATGCCGAATCCTCGCTGCGGATCGTGCTGGCGGTGGACAAGGCGGATATGCCGGATGCGTCGCTGTATTGCTGGGATTCATGGTATTACTGGGATCCATGGTATTGGCAGGATACCCCGGCGCTGTTCGGCGATGACCGTAGCGGGTTTGATGATTGGTTCAGCGGCTGGATGGAGGATCATGGATATAGCGGGTGGGACAAGAATACCTTCTGGGAATAAAATATGCAATAAAAAAGCAGACGGCCGGAAAAGCCGTCTGTTTTTTTACAGGGCAATCTAATTTAGTTGAATACATTCACAATATCCGTGTTTTGCGTAGGGGCGGGCCTTGTGTCCGCCCGCGCACATAATTAATTGACATCACGGGCGGACACAAGGCCCGCCCCTACGCACGAAAATGCGCGTTAATTTCACCATCATGAATATATATCATCAAATTAAATTGCCGTCTGTTTTTTTACATTTTAACCATTGAAAATCCCGGCGAAATTTGGTATACTATTATGAATATATGAAAACAAAGGACTGGCCCGATGACCCGACAGCCAAAACCCCCGGCACGACAGATCACCGCCGCCGAGCTGGCGGAACAACAGCGATTCGGCGCGTTGGTGCGGCAATATTATCTTGACCGGTACGCCGACCCGCCATTGGCATTTGTGCGCACCTTCGGGTGCCAGCAGAATGTGGCCGACTCCGAACGGCTCTGCGGGATGCTGGCCGAAATGGGATTCGGCTTCACCGATACGCCGGAGGGCGCGGCGGTGATTCTGTTCAACACCTGCGCGGTCCGCGAGCACGCCGAGGACCGGGTGTTCGGCAACCTCGGCGCGCTGAAAGCCGTCAAACGGCGGCGGCCGGGAACGCTGATCGGCGTCTGCGGGTGTATGGCCCAGCAGGAGCATGTGGCCGCGCGGCTCAAAGCCTCGTTTCCCCATGTGGGTCTGGTGTTCGGCACCCATGTGCTGCACCGGCTACCCGAGCTGATCTGGGAGGCGCTGACCGGCCCCGGGCGGGTGATCGAGATCCCCGAGGATGCGGTGATTGCCGAGGATATCCCGGTGCGGCGGGACGGCCGGTTCAAGGCCTGGCTGCCGGTGATGTATGGCTGCGACAACTTCTGCTCCTATTGCGTGGTGCCCTATGTCCGCGGCCGGGAACGCAGCCGGGACCCGGCGGTGATATTGCGGGAAGCGGAAGAGCTGGCGGCGGCGGGGTATAAGGAGATCACCCTGCTGGGGCAGAACGTCAACTCCTACGCCGGCGGCATCACTTTTCCGCAGTTGCTGGAGCGAATCAACGCCATCCCCGGCGACTTCCTGATCCGGTTTATGACCTCCCACCCGAAGGACGCCACGCCGGCGCTGTTCGACGCCATCGCCGCCTGCGAAAAGGTCGCCCGGCACTTCCACCTGCCGTTCCAGTCCGGTTCCGACCGGATTTTGGAAGCGATGAACCGGGGATATACCCGGGCGCATTACCTGTCGCTGATACAATACGCCAAAGACAAGATCCCCGGCGTCACCTTCACCTCCGACGTCATCGTCGGGTTTCCGGGGGAGGAGCGGGCGGATTTTGAGCAGACGCTGGATCTGCTGCGCCGGGTGGAATTCGCCTCGCTGTTTACCTTTATCTTCAGCCCGCGCAAGGGGACGCCGGCCGCGGCGCTGCCGGACCCGACGCCGGCGCAGGTCAAGTCGGCATGGTTCGCCGAAATGACCGCGCTGCAGGAAGAGATTTCAGGGCGAAGACTGGCACAGATGGTGGGGCAGACCCGCCGGGTGCTGATCGAAAGCGCCGAAGACGGCCAGTTGGAGACAAGGCTGCCGGAAAACACCGTGATCCGGGTACCGTATGCCGGCGACCCGGCGGCGGTGATCGGCAGGCGGGCGTGGGTGACGGTGACGCAGGCAAGAAGTTGGATGCTACAGGGTGTGCTCGATGCTGACAGCGTATCGGATTAAAAGAGGGTATATTCTATGAAAACAATCAAGAGTATTTTGCTTTTTGAATCAATCATACTGCTCATTAAAATGCCGATTTTGCTTGAAATAGCCGGCGTCATCTCCGTATTTTCAATATCTTGGAATGATTCGGGTTATTTCGATATACTATACAGCTTTGTGATGACAACTATATTTATAGCGGTTGTATATATCAAAAGACGGAAAATAAGTCTTTTCGCGTTACCGGCCAGTTTTATGATATATCCGGTTGTTTTAATGCTTTTTTCCAATTTGCACGCGTTTGCTTATACGATATGCTACGCGTTACCTTTCGCGGTGATAACCGCCACTATTTCCACAGCGTTCTATTTAAAAGACAACAATATACAATTATAGGAGAAAGAATCACATGGACCAGATACTCGAAATGGCAAAGGATATCGCCGCCGAAATACAGGCGGACGACCGGTTTTTCCGCGCCCAGCTGGCTTCGGCGGCGGCGGACGAGGATGAGGAGCTGCAGGGGATTATCGGCGAATTCAACCTCAAGCGGCTGGCGGTCGGCACCGAAGCGCAAAAACCCGAGGAGGAGCGGGACGCCGGCAAACTCCAGCGGTTGGACGCCGAGCTGCGCGGCATGTACGAGGGGATCATGAGCAACCCCCGGATGATCGCCTACAACGCCGCCAAATCCGAATTAGACGGCCTGATAAACGGCATCAACCGGATCCTGATGATGGCGGTGCAGGGAATAGACCCGGACGAGATGGACGCGGACGCCAGCTGCGGCGGGAACTGTTCGGGATGTTCGGGGTGCCACTGAGACTCACCCATTTACAAACGCCGCTATGAGATAGAATAAAAGAATAGATTGTTTTGGCAGCGTTTGTGAGCGCTATAACACATTGATAGCGGGAACGTTAAAATTACTGTGTGTAATATCGAAAAAAATAGGCAGGTGCGACCATGCCCGAATTTACCCCGATGATGAAACAGTATTTCTCGATTAAGGAGCGGCATCCCGGTTGTATCCTGATGTTCCGGATGGGCGATTTCTACGAGATGTTTTTCGATGACGCCAAAACCGTGTCGTCCGAGCTGGAGTTGGTGCTGACCGGTCGCGACTGCGGGCAGGAGGAGCGCGCGCCGATGTGCGGCGTGCCCTACCACAGCGCCGAGGGGTATATCGCCCGGTTGGTTCAGCGCGGGTATAAGGTGGCCATCTGCGAGCAGATAGAGGATCCGGCGCTGGCGCAGGGGTTGGTCAAACGGGACGTCATCCGGATCATCACCCCCGGTACCGTGGTGGAGCATTCCATGTTAGACGAGGGGCGCAACAACTATCTCGCCGCCCTCTGGATAGGTGAGGACGCCGGGCTGTGTTTCGCCGACTGCTCCACCGGTGAGGTGCATGTCACCCGGATCGCCGGCGAGGATATGATCGGGCGGGTCTGCAGCGAGCTGGGGCGATTCCGCCCGAGTGAGATTTTGGTGAATGACGCCGCCGCCGAGCACCGCGCGGTGGGTGATTTTTTGGTTCAGCGGTTAGGAGTCGGCCCGTCGGCGGTGGACGCGGCGCTGTTTTCCTATGACGGGGCGGCGGCGCGGGCGCTGGAGCAGTTCCGGGTTTCTTCGCTGGCCGATCTGCGTCTGGAGGACAGCTTTTCGGCGGTGCGGGCGCTGGGCGCGGTGCTGGCGTATCTGAAAACCACCCAGAAAACCGGGCTGGAGCGGCTGGCTATGCCCAACGTCTATTCCGACGCCCAGTTTATGCATCTCGACCCCACCGCCCGGCGGAATCTGGAATTGACCGAAACCATGCGGGGCGCCGACAAGCGCGGCTCACTGCTGGGCATCCTGGACCAGACCGGCACCGCGATGGGAAGGCGGCTGATCCGGAGCTGGATCGAGCAGCCGCTGATCAACCCGGTCACCATCCTGCGGCGGCACGCGGCGGTCGGCGAGTTGGTCAGCGAAACCGTCCGCCGGGGCGAATTGATCGTAAACATGAAAAATATCCACGATATCGAGCGGATCATGACCCGGATCGTGTTCGGCTCGGCCAACGCCCGGGAGCTGCGCTCGTTGGCCCAGACCATCCCCCAGCTGGCGGGGATCCGCGGGCTGTTAGAAGGGCTGTCGGCGCCGCTGCTGGCCGAAATCATGGGCAAAATCGATCCGTTGGAGGACATCCGCGGGCTGATCGAGTCCGCCATCGTGGACGATCCGCCGTTTTCGGTGCGGGAAGGCGGCATGATCCGGGCGGGCTACAACCCCGAGCTGGACGGACTCAACTTCGAGATGACCGACGGCAAAGGGGTTATCGCCCGGGTGGAGGCGGCGGAGAAGGAAGCCACCGGTATCCGGACGCTGAAGGTCGGGTACAACCGGGTGTTCGGGTATTACATCGAGATCTCCCGCAGCTACGCCGGCGAGCTACCCGCCCACTACATACGCAAGCAGACATTAGCCAACACCGAGCGGTATATCACCGAGGAGCTGCGGGAACTCGAAAGCCGGGTGCTGGGCGCCAAGGACCGGGCGGTGGCGCTGGAATACCAGCTGTTCACCGACCTGCGGACCGCCATCGCGCTGCAGATCGACCGGATCAACGCGACGGCCCAGGCGGTCGCCCAGTTGGACGTGCTCTGCTCCTTCGCGGCGGTGGCGGTCAAGCGGCAGTATTGCTGCCCGGTGGTGGACGTCAAAAGCCGGATCGATATCCGGGACGGGCGGCACCCGGTGGTGGAGGCGCTGTTGGACGCGCCGTTTGTGCCGAACGATACGCTATTAGATGGTGGGGACAATCGGGTGGCGCTTATAACCGGGCCGAACATGGCCGGCAAGTCCACCTATATGCGCCAGACCGCGCTGATCGTGCTGATGGCCCAGATCGGCTCCTTCGTGCCGGCGGCCCGGGCCGAGATCGGGGTGGTCGACGCCATTTTTACCCGGGTCGGCGCGTCGGATGATTTGTCGGCGGGTCAGTCGACCTTTATGGTGGAGATGAGCGAGGTGGCGGCGATCCTGCGGAGCGCGACCAAAAACAGCCTGATCATCTTCGACGAGATCGGCCGCGGCACCTCCACCTTCGACGGCATGAGCATCGCCCGGGCGGTGCTGGAGCACACCGCCAACCCCAAAAAGCTCGGCGCCAAAACCATGTTCGCCACCCACTACCACGAGCTGACTGCGATGGAAGCCGAAAATCCCGCCATCCGCAACTACAACATCGCGGTAAAAAAACGCGGCGACGACATCACCTTCCTGCGCCGCATCGTCCGCGGCCCGGCCGACGACAGCTACGGGATAGAGGTGGCCAAGCTGGCGGGGATACCGGATAGTGTGGTGGCGAGGGCCAAGGCGGTGTTGAAGCAGTTGGAGGATAGCAGTGGTCAGTGGTCAGTGGTCAGTGGTCAGAAGTCGGGGCAATCAGCTTCTTCGCAGCCGGAGCAGATATACTTCGCCTCCGCCACCGAATCCCGGATCGTGGAGCGGCTGCGGGCGCTGGATGTGAATACGCTGACGCCGTTGGAGG
>WRDE01000023.1 GCA_009783605.1 Oscillospiraceae bacterium | reverse complement strand
ACGATGAAGCGCGTCTGTTGGAAGAATTCTCCGCCTGCAAGGTCAATGCCGATGTCGAAGTATCCGAGCTGATGGGCGCCGAGACCTTCCTGTATGTCAATGTCGAAGGTTTCAACTTTATCGCCCGCGTCGAGCCCACCTCCACCGCCCGGCCCGGAGATAATATCGAGATCGCGCTGGGGAACGATAAGATCCATCTGTTTGATAAAGAAACCGAGCAGACAATTTGCAACTGAGTGTGTATAGGGTTACATATTAGTTTGCGTAATTGTGTTAAAACAAAGGCAAAAATCCTTCCCGCATCCCACCGTGTAATATACTCATTGAAGTATCCTTTGTGTTAAAACGCAGAACAAAAATAAAAAACCGCGCCGGGGCGCGGTTTTTATTTCTTGTGCATGTGTTGATTAATGAGCTTCATACCAGGTTTTCCCGGTATGCACCTCCGCCGCCATTTTTACCGATAACTGGGCCGCCGCTTCCATTTCTTCTTTCAACAGCCGCGCCACTGTTTCGGTTTCCTCCGCCGGTGTCTCCACGATCAATTCGTCGTGTACCTGCAAAATCAGCCGCGCACGCAGCCCTTCCGCACGCAGCCGGTTCCAGACCCGGATCATGGCGGATTTGATGATGTCGGCGGCAGTGCCCTGGATCGGCGCGTTGCGGGCCACCCGCTCGCCGAAAGCGCGTGTTTGAGTGCCGCTGGCCCGCAGCTCCGGCAATGGCCGCCGCCGGCCGTATACGGTGACGGCGTAGCCGTCGGTTTTCGCCGATTCCATCATCCGTTTCATAAACCCGTCCACCGCCGCGTAATGGGCCAGATACTCGTCGATATACCGTTTGGCCTCGTAATAGCCGACCCCGATATCCTCCGACAGCGAATGGGGGCCGATACCGTAGATGATACCGAAATTGACCGCCTTGGACCGGGACCGCATCTCCGCTGTAACCTGCTCCGGCGTCACGCCGAACACCTGCGCCGCTGTGATGCGGTGGATATCCGCGCCGGTGTTAAAAGCCGCTTTCATTGCCGGTTCGTCGGCCATATGGGCGAGTACCCGCAGCTCGATCTGAGAATAGTCGGCGTCGGCCAATAGCCAACCCTCTGCGGCCGGTTCCCCGGCCACAGCGTCCGGCGGACCGGCCGCGATGAAAAACCGGCGCAGTTCTCTGCCGAGAGGCTGGCGTACCGGAATATTTTGCAGATTCGGTTCGGCGGAGGAGATTCTGCCGGTGCGGGTTTCGGTCTGGTTAAAAGAAGTGCGGATCCGCCCGTCCTGGCCGATCACTTTGAGCAATCCGTCGCAGTAAGTGGATTTCAGCTTGGCAATCCCGCGGTACTCTAACAGCAGTCCGATCACCGGATGCTTGTCCCGCAGCTTTTCCAGCACCTCCGCATCGGTGGAATACCCGGATTTGTTCTTTTTTCCGGCCGGCAGTGCCAAATCCTCAAATAACGCTTTTGCCAATTGCTGAGGAGAGTTGAGATTGAACGCATACCCGGTCATACCGTAAATTTCCGTCGTCAGCTGCCCGATCCGTTCACCCAGCTGTTGCCCGAAGGCTTGGATGCCGGCGCGGTCAACGGCGAAACCGATCCGCTCCATATCCGCCAATACTAACGCCAGCGGCAGCTCCATCTCGGTCAGCAGTTTCATCTGGCCGGTCTGTTCCAGCTCCCGCACCAGCAGCCGGGCCATTTCCGGGAATATTTCGGCGCGCTGCCGCCCGATATCCGACGGATCCGGTGGAACCGCCAGATCAAACAGCGAAGTCTGATCTGCCGTTTGCGGCAGATTCACATTCATTCCGTAGCTGGCGGCCAGGCGCAGCAGCCCGTAATCGGTGTTCAACGGATTGAGAAGATACGCGGCAAGGCGGGTGTCCATCACAAACCCGGCCGGCAGGGTATCCCGTTCCAACAACGCGGAAAAGAGGGCTTTTGCGTCGTCGGTCCGTTTTTGGATCGCCGGGTCGGCGAACAGTGTCAGCCAGTCACCAATGGTCGGGTCGTTGGCTATCCAGCTGACCGCTCCGTCCGCCACCGCCCAAAAACCGCGCCAATTGTTCCCGTCAAAGTCCGGCAGACAGTCGAAGGCTTTAGACTGTACTGCTTTTTGATACAGCTCCGCGGGAGGAAAATCCTGCAACAGGACGGTACCGGTGGGCATGTCCGCATCTCTGCTCTCTGATTTCTGATCCCTACTGTCCCGATTAGACTGCGAATAGCGCTCAGGCGATGTCGCGCCCGCAGGCGCACGAGCCCCGAGCCGTTCAATCAGCTTGAACATCTCCAACCCGGCCAATTGCCCGGCCAGCGCCGCCGGATCGCCGTCTCCTATCACATAAGTGTCCATATCCAGATCCACCGGCGCGTCGCAGTGGATACGTCCCAGCTCCCGGCTGAGAAACGCGTTCTCCCGCCCGTCCCGCAGTTTTTGGCGCAGGTTTTCCCGGATTTGGACCGTATCGGGGGGATCCGCCGAATCTATCTGTTCATATAGCGCGTCCAATGTTGAAAACTGCGTCAACAGCGCCTGGGCGGTTTTTTCTCCGACACCGGCCACGCCGGGAATACTGTCGGAGGCGTCACCCATCAGGGCTTTGAGATCCAACAGCTGTTCCGGCCGCAGACCGTAAGTTGCTTCCACCATCGCTTCATCATACAGTGTGGTTTCGGGACGCCCCATTTTGGTGGCGGCCAACAGCACCGATACCGCGCTGCCCACCAATTGCAGCGCATCCCGGTCGCCGGTGGCGATAACCGCCTCGCCGCCCTGCCCGGCGGCAGCCCTGGCGAGTGTCCCCAGAATATCGTCCGCTTCAAATCCGGCGCATTCCACCACCCGCAGCCCCATATGGCCCAATAATTCCTTGAGAATCGGCAGTTGAGACCGCAGCTCGTCCGGCATCCCTTTCCGGCCGGCTTTATAGCCGTCATACATGTCATGCCGGAAGGTTTTCGCCGGCAGATCAAACGCCACCGCCACTCGGTCGGGCCGGACCTGCCCGCGCAGCTTGTCGTAGATATTGAGAAATCCCACCAACGCGTTGGTGAACCGGCCGTCCCGGGTGGTCAGCAGCTTAATGCCGTAAAACGCCCGGTTCATGATGCTGTTGCCGTCGATAACAAGCAGACGCATGGGAACACTCCTTTATGAGTTGACAGTTGTCAGTCATTTTACACATATATGCGGGGAATGTCAACGCAGAATTTTTTCTTTCCCCATTTCCGTATACATGTTATAATCATTTTACGATTTTATGACAAAGGGGAGCTCTTATATGGAATGGACGCAGATATCTCTGTCGGTCGCGGCCGATCAGATTGAACGGGCCGCCGGTATCGCCCATATGTGTGCCGCCGACGAACAGGGTCTGTATATTGAGGATTACAGCGACCTCGAGCAGGGTGCGCTGGAAATCGCCCATATGACCTTGATCGACGAGGAATTGCTGGCCAAAGACCGTGTCCACGCGCTGATACATCTCTATCTGCCGCAGCACGAAAATCCCGCCGAGGCGGTCAGTTTTCTGCGGGAACGGTTGGGTGCCGAAAACATCTCCCATACGGTATCCACGGCGGCGGTCAATGAGGAGGATTGGGCCAACAACTGGAAACAGTATTTCAAACCGATGCCGGCAGGGGAACATCTGTTGATCTGCCCCAACTGGGAACAGCCGCCCGCCGGCAACACCCGCACGGTGCTCCGGATCGACCCGGGCATGGCTTTCGGCACCGGCAGTCATGCCACCACCCGGCTGATGTTGGCGGCGCTGGAACGGGTGATCCGGCCGGGGCGGGGACAGAAATTGTTAGACGCCGGCTGCGGCAGCGGGATTTTATCGGTCGCCGGGTTGTTGCTGGGCGCCGAATCTGCGCTGGGGGTGGATATCGACCGGACCGCCGTCCGGGTGGCGGTTGAAAACGGCGCCGCAAACGGTTTTTCGTCGTCAACGAAAAACATTTTTCAGGCGCCGCGGTATCGGATTTTACACGGAAACCTGACTTCACCGGATTTTACCGCCGGATTGCAGGGTACCTTCGACATTGTAGCCGCCAACATCGTCGCCGACGCGCTGATACTGCTGACCCCGGCAATCCGGAAGTTATTAAACCCCGACGGGATCTATTTACTGAGCGGTATTATCGGCGGGCGGGAAGCGGAGGTGACGGATTGTCTGGCGGAAAACGGATTTACTGTTGTTGAGCGGACGGATGAGAGTGACTGGGTGTGTCTTGGGGCTCGTGCACAATGAGGGAAAAACAGTAGGTATACAATAAAATGAAAGCGTCATTGTGCGACTTCGCCTGTTCGTTGATTCTTGTTTGTGCAGAAAATTATGCATTATGCATTAAGAATTATGCATTATTACACACCCCTCTCCCGGAATATGCAGCACATCCTCCTCAACCCATCCATCCCCCAAATCTGCCGACCGGCCATGCCACTCCGGCGGCAATACTAGCGTATGCTCCCCCTCCTCCCGGTTGACCGCACACAGGAGGGCGGAGCTTTTTTCCGGGTTTTTATCCATTCTCAGAAACGCCACCACCCCCTCCGGCGCGTTGACCCGGGAAAACTTGCCCTCCCGCAGCGCCGGACAGCTGTGCCGCAGTTGGCCCAGCTTGCGGTACCAGTCCAGCAGCCCGGCATCCTCTTTCCCCCAGGGATAACAGCCGCGGTTGAAGGGATCGCGGTAACCTTCCGCCCCCGCTTCGTCGCCGTAATATACCGACGGCACCCCCGGCAGGCAATATTGCAGCGCCGCCGCCAGCTTCATCCGGCGCAGGCCGCGCTGCCGCTGTTCCGGCGTCATCTTCTGTTCGCTCTGCCATTTCCGGCCGCGCCCGGCGGCATATTCGCCGCCCAGCACGGTAAGCGCCCGCTCGGTGTCGTGAGTCCCCAGCAGATTCATCAGCAGCCGGATCACCTGGGTTGGATAGTGCTCCAATATCTCAAAAATCCCGTCGAAAAACCCCGCGGATCCCCCGTCGGTCAAAAAATCCAACACCGCGTCCCGGAAGGGATAATTCATCACCGAGTCCAACTGGCCGCCCAGCAAATACCGGCGCGGATGCCCGTAGCTGGTTTTGGTGGCGGCATCCTCCCAGACCTCGCCGATGATGACCGCGCCGGGTTTTTCCGCTTTGACCGCTGTCCGCAGCGGGTCCAGAAACCCGTCCGGCAGCTCGTCGGCCACATCCAACCGCCAGCCGGAAGCGCCGGCTCGTAACCATTGGCGGACTATGCCGTCCTCGCCCAGCATATACCGCTGATACCCTTCCGCCATCTCGTCCACTTCCGGCAGCGTATCGAATCCCCACCAGCCGGTATAGCTGCCCGGCCAGCGGTTGAAATGATACCAGGTCGCATACGGGGAGGACGGCGAATGATACGCCCCCGGATCCTGATACCGCCGCTCACGGTTAAAATATTTGCTGTCGGCGCCGGTATGGCTGAACACCCCGTCCAGGATCACCCGGATCCCCAGCGCCGCCGCTTTTTCACAGAGATTGCGGAAATCCGTTTCATCCCCCAGCAGCGGATCGATTTTTTCATAATCGGCGGTGTCGTACCGGTGGTTGGAATGGGCTTCAAAGATAGGGTTGAGATAGAGCGCGGTGATTCCCAGTTCGGCCAGCCGGTCCAACCGCTGCGCAATCCCCGCCAGGTCGCCGCCGAAATAATCGTCATTGCGTATCCGTCCCCGGGCGTCCGGCTGCCACTGGGGCTGGCCGCCCCAATCCTCCCGCAGCCGCCGGTCGATGGGGACGCCGGTTTTCGGTTTACCCGAAGCGGCGAACCGGTCGGGAAATATCTGGTAGATAATACCGCCGGCCAGCCAATCGGGGGTGGTAAAAGCGGGATCATATACGGTCAAAACCCAGCGCCTCACCGCGTCCTCCCGCTCAACCATATCGGCGCTGCCGTCGCCGGTTTTTGACAGCCAGCGGACACCTGCCGCCGTCGTCAGCCGGAAACAATACCGGTAGCTGTCAGGAACAGCGGGGGTATAGTGGCATTCCCAAAATTCCTCCCCGTCCTGTTCGCCGCACCAAAACATACCCGAAAAAGCGCCGCCGCTATCTTCTCCGCCGGCACACCCAACCGCAAGCTCCGCCGCCGAACAGCCAAAAGAGCGGGGCAGCCGCAGCTTGAAATGGACCGGCACATCAGCCGCAACCGCGCCGAAAGGGGAGCGGTGAAACAGATCACGGGAAGAAAAATACATACGGATACCTCGATCCTGTGTGATAGTAAAGTATAGTATAACCGATCCAGTCAAATACCTATTCATCATTTTATATTACTTATCACTATGAAGCAAGCCGCCGAAAATTCGGCGGCTTGCGAACAATAGCCGGGACTCATTTTGCTTCTTCAATAGCGCTCACCGGACAAGTTCCGGCACAGGCGCCGCAGTCGATGCAGGTTTCGGGGTCGATAACAAAAGTCCCCTCCCCCTCCGAAATGGCTGTTACCGGACATTCCGGTTCACAAGCACCACAGGAAACACAGCTACCGTTGATTACATAAGCCATTAATACAGCACCTCCTTTTTAGTCTGAAGATATTGTAACAACTTTATCGGGAAAATGCAAGAGGAAATTTTTAAATAGTTGGATTGAACATTATGCATTTCTATGCTATACTATTCTCATAAACTGGAATTTATTATTGAGGGGAAGAGAATGATATGGCGGAGACATACACCAGCGAAACGATATTTCACAACGAAAACCGGGTGGCGCCGCTGCGGCTGCTGCCTGCCGAAAGCGCGCGGGAATTGGGAGAACAGATCAACCATTATCTCGTCAGCTGGTCCCGGGGCAGTCTGCTTGCGGAGGACAACTATATCGTCGAATCCGAATGCCCCCGCTTCGCTTCCGGCGACGCCAAAGGGATTATCAAATCCAGTATCCGCGGCGACGATTTGTATATCATCTCAGACGTAGGCAACTATAACTGCAGCTATAAAATGTTCGGTATCAAAACCGCCATGTCTCCCGACGACCATTATCAGGATATGAAACGGCTGATCCAGGCCATGTCCGGGAAGGCGCGGCGGATCAATGTCATCATGCCGCTCCTGTACGGCTCCCGCCAGCACCATCGCCACTACCGTGAATCGCTGGATTGCGCGGTAGCGCTGCAGGAATTGCAGTCGATGGGTGTTTCCAACATTATCACCTTCGACGCCCACGATCCCCGGGTCCACAACGCCATTCCGCTCACCGGTTTTGATAACGTGATGCCTTATTATCAGGTGCTGAAACGGCTTTTCAAAAGTTTTCCGGATATCACGCCGGATCCCCGGGCGCTGATGGTGGTCAGCCCGGACGAGGGCGCGATCTCCCGCAATATGTACTACGCTTCGATGCTCGTGGTGGATCTGGGCATGTTCTATAAACGCCGGGATTATTCCCGGGTTATCGACGGGCGCAACCCCATCGTTGCCCATGAGTACCTCGGCAGCGCAGTCGAAGGAAAAGACATTTTTATCGCCGACGACCAGATCGCTTCCGGCGAATCGATGCTGGATATCGCCTATGAATTGAAAAAACGGAAAGCGAAACGTATTTTCTGTTATGCCACTTATACCATCTTCACCAAAGGCTTAGACGCTTTTGACCGGGCGGTAGATGACGATATTATCCACGGCGTCCTCGGCACCAATCTCACCTACCGCACGCCGGAACTGCTTTCGCGGGAATGGTTCCACGAGGTGGATGTCTCGAAATATATCGCCTACTTTATCGCCGCCCTCAACCATGACGTATCGGCAAGCGCCATCATCAATCCGGCGGATAAAATCAAACAATTATTGGGGAAACACGGGAAACAGCAGTGAATGATCGTTTAAAAAGGGGGGTATGTATCTCGGATGTGACGCCCCATTCCGCTGCCGCCCGCAAAAATATCCGCGCGGGGGATATCCTCTTGACTGTCAACGGACTGGCTGTTGAGGATGTGCTGGATTACCGGTACGCGCTGGCCGCTGACCGGGTACGGATGACGGTGCGCGGCGCTGACGGGCGCTGCCGGATTGTAACGTTTCCGGCTGAACAAGACCCCGGGTTGGTCTTCAGCAGTTATCTGATGGATGAGCAAAAGCGCTGCCAAAACAACTGTATCTTCTGCTTCATCGACCAGAACCCAGCCGGCATGCGGGAGAGCATCTATTTCAAGGACGACGACAGCCGGCTGTCCTTCCTGTTCGGCAATTATATCACGCTGACCAACCTGCGGGAACGGGATGTTGACCGGCTGATCCGGATGCGGATCTCCCCTGTCCGGGTGTCGGTGCATACCACCGATCTGGAGCTGCGCTGCTGGATGCTGGGCAACCGGCGGGCGGGGGAATGTTTAGAAATACTGCGGCGGTTCGCCGATGCCGGGCTGGAGCTGCATTGTCAGCTGGTGCTCTGCCCCGGTATCAACGACGGCGCGGCGCTGGACCGGACAATCCGTGATCTGGCGGCGCTGGGACCGGCGTTGAAAAGCGTTTCGGCGGTACCGGTGGGGCTGACCCGTCACCGGGAGAATTTACCTTTGCTCCGCGCTTTTACAACTGATGAAGCGGAAACCGTTATCCGGCAATTGGATAATGCCCCGGTTGACGATGACGGAACGGCCATTTTCTTCCCCTCGGATGAATTTTATCTGCTGGCCGGGCAGCCTTTTCCTCTGGCAGCGTACTATGGCGATTTCTGTCAGTTGGAGAACGGCGTGGGGATGGCGGCGTTGTTCTGTGAACAATTTCGCGCCTGCGGCGGGCAATCCGCTCCGCGCCGCTCATCAAGCGGGGGAAATGGTGCCGGACGCCGATTGCTGGTCGCCACCGGTACCGCCGCCGCACCGTTGTTGCAGCAGTTGATTGGGGAGGCGGGTGCGGGTGAGCGGGTAACGGTAGCGGCGATAGAAAACCGCTTTTACGGTTCGTCTGTTACGGTGGCGGGACTGATAACCGGGCAGGATTTAATAGCAAATTGCAAATTGCAAATTGTAAATTGTAAATTTGATGCCATTTTGATTCCACATACCATGCTGCGGGCACAGGGGGATTCATCCGCGACGCGCGGGGAACGTTTTTTGGATGATGTTACCCCGGCGGAGGTTGAGGCGGCGCTGGGGGTAACCGTTGAGGTGGTGGATGCGGACGGGGCGGCGTTTTTTGAGGCGATTATGAGGTAAAATGGTGACGATTAAAGAATTACTTCAAGATACCGCTCTGCGGCTGTATGATTTTTGTGCCTATCCGGCGGTGCGGTATAAAATTCTCTTCCATCTGTTAGACAGGCCCTATGACGACCCGGAGCTGACCGCGCTCCGCCCGGCCTTTCACGCCAGCGATATTGTGGAGGAGCTGTATCAGGCACAGGACCGGCATGGCGGATGGGGCCGGTTCCAGTCCAAAGATTATGCCGCAAAAGATACCTTTCCGACCTCGGTGACGGCAATCAACCGCTGTCTGTATATCGGCCTGACGATAGAAGACCGGGACATTCTGCTGTGCGCCAATGAATATCTGGAGGCTCATCTCAGTGGTACTGCCCACGAAAAATTCCGCAACACCAATGAGCGGATCATTCCGTGGAACGCGGCAAAATTTTGCGAGTTGATGGAAGCCATTCAGCCATACAATCCGCTGTGCGACCGCACATACAGCGAGTGGCGGTATATCGCGGGACGCGCATTTGAAAGCGGCGAATATTCCTATGAGCGGGAGCGCGCCGCCCAGCATGAAATATTTTGGACGCGGGAGGACCGGCTTGTTCCCATGCAGACCGAACTGCTCCTGAAACGCCGGGATCAGGTGCCGCCGGAATTAGAAGACGCCATGCTCCGGCATTACGGCGAACACGTCTATCGTCACGGCCATTTTTGGCATAACTGCCCGGAAAAGCTCCCGGAAAAATTTGTTTATGATAAGACCCGCCGCTGGTTCCATTCATTCAATTATATCAATCAATTCCGCGGCTCCGCCGTCTACCTGGCCGACGCGGTAAACTGGCTGGCGGAAAATCAAAATGCCGGCGGTTTATGGGACTGGGGCGGTCAAACAAAGGACCCCTGGGGGTATTTCGGTTATTTTTCCACTAACCGGAACCACCGCCATAACCGTGTCGTGGACTGCACGATAGAGATTTTGAGTTTTTTGAAAAAATATATTGATCACAATTTATAACTCAAGTATGGAGAAAGACAACATGAAAAAAGTCCTTACGCTAATAACCGTCATTATCTGCCTTTGCCTTCTCGGCTGCACAAAAACCGAAATATCCGCGGAGAAAGCGCAGAGTATTGCCGAAGCGGTTCTCACCGATGGGGAGAAAGCAACCATTCTCAATTATTCCGAGCCGGAAATTGAGCGGATCGTCGTTGAAAAAAATCATTATATAGATGGTTTGATCGGAAAGACCGTATGGAAGGTCACATACACCACCACCTTAGATCCCTTTTTGGGGCCTATCACATTTTACATTGATGTATATTCCGGCGACATTCTCTGGCGTGATTTGAGGATGTAGCGCCGGTCCAAATAAAAACAACATCACAGGGAGAAGTCCATGTCAAAACCCATCGTAGCCGTCGTCGGCCGCCCCAACGTGGGCAAATCTACATTGTTTAACAAGTTAATAGGTCAACGGTTAGCCATCGTGCAGGACACGCCCGGCGTCACCCGGGATCGGCTGTTCGCCGACTGCGAGTGGAGCGGGCGGCAGTTTATGCTGGCCGACACCGGCGGGATCGAACCGTACAGCGATGACCATATCCTGCGGGAGATGCGGCGTCAGGCTCAGCTTGCCATCGAGCAGGCGGATGTAATCATCTTCGTGACCGATCTGCGGGCCGGCGTCACCGCCAATGACGCGGATGTGGCGGCGATGCTGCAAAAAAGCGGCAAGCCGATTGTCCTCTGCGTCAATAAGTGTGACCGGATCGGGGAGGCGCCGCCGGAATTTTATGAGTTTTATAACCTCGGGCTGGGTGACCCGGTCGCCGTCTCCTCGGTCCACGGCAATGGTACCGGCGACCTGCTGGACCGGGTGCTGGAACATCTGCCGCCGGATGACGGAGAAGAAAACGAGAGTGAAATCGTCAAGGTCGCGGTGATCGGCAAACCCAATGCCGGCAAATCCTCTCTTGTCAACCAGATCGCCGGCGAACAGCGTACCATCGTTTCGGAGATAGCCGGTACCACCCGGGACGCGGTGGACACCCCGATATCCAACAAATACGGCGATTTCATCTTCATCGACACCGCCGGCCTGCGCCGGAAAAGCCGAGTGGAGGATGAAATCGAACGGTATGCCGTGCTGCGGGCGCAGATGGCGGTGGAGCGGGCGGACGTCTGCGTGATCCTGATCGACGCGGTGGAGGGATTCACCGAGCAGGACAGCAAGGTCGCCGGGTTGGCACATCAGGCCGGCAAGGGCTGTATCATCGCGGTCAACAAATGGGATGCGGTGGAAAAAGACGGGTATACGATGGACGCGATGCGGAAAAAGTTGGAAATTGACTTCTCGTTCATGTCCTATGCGCCCTTTATCTTCATCTCGGCCAAAACCGGCCAGCGGATCGACCGGTTGTTCGAGCTGATCAACTTTGTCAACGCACAAAACGCCATGCGGGTCACCACCGGAATGCTCAACGATGTGCTGGCCCACGCCACCGCCCGGGTTCAGCCACCCACCGACCGGGGCAAACGGCTGAAAATTTACTATATCACCCAGCCTTCCACCCGCCCGCCCACCTTCGTCTGCTTCGTCAACCGGGCGGATCTGTTTCATTTTTCGTATCAGCGGTATTTAGAAAACCAGATCCGGGAGACGTTCGGGTTAGAGGGAACGCCGGTGCGGATGATTGTGCGGGAGCGTGTAGGGCACTCGTAGTTTTATCAAACCGGATGAGTGCGGAAGTGTGCCCTACGCGCCAACCGCTTTGCGGCTGGCCTAAATGGAGTTTTATCTGTTTATAAGTTAGATCATATCGGATAAAAAATAAAACGCCGGAAAGTATAAGGAAAATAAATATGGATTTTTTTGTTGACATCAATAAACCTTGGTATCATGGCTCCCCTTTGAAATTGGATATGCTAAAAGAAGGGTCAACGATTACCCAATGGAAAGAGCTTGCGGAAGCTTTTGCGGCAAAGCCGTCCCGGCTTGAATATAGAGAAATATTTTCGCCGATCACTCATAACGGGATTGAAAAGGGGTATTTATATTTGATTGACGAATTGATAAACGTAGAAGTAGATATAGTTCAACACCCAAGAACGACAATGGATAAGGGTGTAGAATTTCTTACAAAACGACCATTAAAGCTAAAACAAATCGTATGATACAAACCGTATTATACCCACAGTATAAGGAGGCGTCCCCCATGCTACAACCCCACCACATCGATCCCATCCTCCGCGCCGCACTTGCGGAGGATATCCCCTATCTCGACCTCACCACCGACTACACCATCCCCGCCGATATGACCAGCGAGGCAAAGTGGGTGGCGAAAGCCGACGGCGTGCTCTGCGGCGTGGATATCGCATTGCGGGTATTTTCGCTGTTGGACGCTCCTGCCGGGCAAGAGGTCACTTACCGAACATTCAAACATGACGGCGACCGTGTATGTAAAGGCGATATCCTTGCCACATTATCCGGCAATACCCGCTGTCTGCTCAAAGGGGAGCGCACCGCTTTAAATCTGTTGCAGCACCTGTCCGGTATTGCCACCGCCGCTGCAAGGTTGGTCAAATTGGTGGAGGGCACCGCCGCGGCTATAGCCGATACCCGCAAGACGCTGCCGGGGCTGCGGGCGCTGCAGAAATATGCGGTCACCTGCGGCGGCGGGGTCAACCACCGGTTCAGTCTGTCCGACGGAGTGCTGCTCAAGGACAACCATATCGACGCGATGGGCGGGATCGCGGCGGCGGTGGCGGCGGTT
>WRDE01000022.1 GCA_009783605.1 Oscillospiraceae bacterium | reverse complement strand
GCCTTCGTCCCAGACGGCCGGCAGCGCCGGCAGCAGGTCGATGGAATCGCCCTGGCTCTGGATAAACATCTCGTTCATACCGGCGGTACCGCCGAAGTTGCCGTCGATCTGGAAGGGGGCGTGGGAATCGAAGAGGTTGGGATAGGTGGAATCCTTGAGCAGCCCGCTGAGCAGCGTATGGGCGCGGTTGCCGTCCCGCAGCCGGGCCCAGAAATTTGTCTTCCACGCTCTGGACCAGCCGGTGCCGGCGTCACCCCGGAGGTTGAGGGTCTTTTTCATCGCCTCGACCTTTTTATTGTCCTCCTCGCTGCGGCCGGCGACCACTAAGTTGCCGGGATGCAGGCCGTAGAGATGGTTGACATGGCGGTGGGTATCGTTGGGTCCGGAGCCTTCCCTCGAGCCTTCGATATCCATTTTTGTCTCATCTTTCCACTCCAAATAGACGCCGGAAAGACCGATAGCGGGCAGCCAGAGATCCGCCATCGCGGCTTTGACCTCGAGGATTTCGGGGCTTTCGGATTCGCCGAGAACCTCGGCCGCTTGGATCACCTCGTTGAAGACGCCCCAGATGATCTGCTGGTCACAGGAGGAGCCGAGAGAATAGGGGCCGTGTTCGGGGGAATAGGACGGATTGGCGACCAAACTGCCGTCCCGCTTATCCTCCCACAGGTTGTCAACCCAGAAGAGAGCCGCGCTCAGCATGGTGTCATAGTTATCGGAGAGGAATTCCTCATCTAACGTGAACGCGTAATGCTCCCATATATGCTGGCAGAGCCAGCCGGCCGCCGCCGGGCAGTAGAAGCCCCAGTACCAGTTGCCGGGGGAGGTATAGGCCCAGGTGTTGCATTCATGGCCGATGGTCCAGCCGCGGACGGCCGAGCCGTCCTCCTTGCTGAAGAAGTGGTTGGCCGATTCCTTGCCGCGGGGCACCAATGAATTGATATAATCCACCAGCGGCAGATGGCATTCGCTCAGGTTGGTCTGTTCAGCCAGCCAGTAGTTCATCTGCACATTGATGTTGGTGTGATAGTCGGCGTTCCAGGGGGGATTCAGCCCGTCGGCCCAGATGCCCTGCAGGTTGGCGGGCAGCGAGCCGGGGCGGGAGGAGGAGATCAGCAGATACCGCCCGAATTGGTAGTAGAGCATCTCAAGATACCGGTTTTCCGCCGCCGTGTTGACGTTGCTTTTATACCCGTTAAGTAACTGTGAGGTGGGTTTGGTCGGCGGCATCGGGACATTGTTCAGATTGAGGTCCAGCGCCCCGAACAGCCGGTCGTAATCCTCAAAATGTTCCGCGTATAATTCATCAAAGGTCTTGAGCGCTGCTTCCTCCACCCGGTCGCCCGCTTCAAACAGGATATCCTGAACATTCTGGGTCGTAAAGAAGTTGTAGTCGGTATCCATCGACTGGTGGTAGTTGGTGCCGGCACTCATGATGATCAGGGCCGAGTTGGCCCCCTGGATCTCGATCTTATCGCCGGTGTTGTTGAGCGAGCCGCCCTCATTGATAACCTTCAGCTGCTGGGCGTATTTCAGTCCGCGGTTAGACGCGTGGCCATTCGGCCAGCCGGTCAGGGTCAGGATATCGCCGTAACCGGAAATGGTACGGCAGTTGGCCGGATGGGGCGAGGTGATCTCCACATTCTGGGTGATCCTGCCCTCTTTGTCAGCGGACAGCCGGATCACCATGATGTTGCCGGGGTTGCTGATGAAATACTCCCGGGTATACACGGTATCGCCGACGGTATAGCTGACCGTGAGCAGCGATTTCCGCAGATCCAACGAACGGGTATAGCCGGAATAGCCGTTGCCCACCGGATTCGGGTTGGTCAGCATGATATTGCTCATCATCTGATAGTCGCCGAAGTTGGTTTTATTTCCCTGGAGCTTTTCGATTTCGGCTCTGAGCTGGGCCGACTCCATGATCGCGCTGCCAGAGTTGTTGTAGGGAATATCGCCGTAATCAAACGCGGTGACTTTACCGTTATCGTCGATCGTCGCTTTTTTGGTGGCGCTGAATTCGATCATCTTTTGCTGTAACGTCTCCCGGACGTTTTTCAGCGCGGCCTGGATATTGTCCCGCGTTCCTTTGCCGTCGGTGCCGCCGTTATAGGTTCCGGTTGAGCTGGCGCCGGGGCCGCCGGACCAGAGGGTATGCTCGTTGATCAGTATCCGGTCGGTGTCCACCCCGCCGAATACCATCGCGCCGATGAAGCCGTTGCCGAGAGGGCTGGCTTCCCGCGACCAGGCGTCACTGCCGTTCAAGTTGGCCACGCTGGGCACATAAGTCGCCGGGGAGTTATACCAGGTTTTTAACATGGCCAATTCCGCTCCTTCTTCCGCCACAACGGCGGGGGTTAATCCCGCGAGACCTCCGGCCAGCAAAACCACAGCCATCATCCCGCCGAGCAACTTTTTCCACATAGTGGCAATCCTCCTTTTGGTTTGTCGGGTATTTGTGTCGATATCATCAATCATACTGAAAACAGCGCCGAAAGTCAAGGCGAAAACGGTAACAAATACACAAAGACCCGGAAAAACTTCCGCCAATGTAAAAAATAACCGCGCAAAACTGCACAAAACTCCCGGAAAACAAGTATTGAAATTTCCGCAATTTGATGATATACTGTTATTGTCTGTTTTCAAACTTTCAAATAAAAGGAGCAAAACCATGAAAAAACTGTACGCAAAGGTTAAATCCCGCCGGCGGATCACCCGGTTCGGCGCGCTGGCTCTGGCGCTGGCCCTGCTGTTGGGGCTTATCCTGATCGGCGCGGTACCCGGCGCCGCGGAGGACGCGCCCGGCGATTACGATCTCGAGGTGGTTGAGATCATGGTCAGCCCGCGGGAGATCGGCGACGGCTCCGAGGTGTATATTCAGGCGACGGTGACCAATACCGGCACCGAAGCCACCAGCTTCCGGGCCCATTTCGCGGTGGACGGACGCCGGTATGACTCGGTCCTGTTCCAGGTGCCGCTGGCCCCCGGCCTCACCTCCCAGATCGACGCCAACCGCCAGTGGACCGCCACCCCCGGCACCCATACCGTGACGGTATCGGTGGAGCCGGTGGATATCGACTACCATATGTTCCGCCCCGGCGAAGTGTCTGAAATTTTCGACAAAAGCGAAAAAAATATGAGCAACAACAAAAAAGCTGCCAAGTTAGAGGTCAAAGATGAATTTGTGGCGCCTCACGCCATGCCGAACAACCCCTTCATCACCAGCATCTACACCGCCGATCCGGTGGGCCGGGTGTTCAATGACCGGCTGTATGTCTTCCCCTCCCGGGACCGGGAGCCCGCTTACGGGTGTGACCGGATGGACTGCTATCATGTGTTCTCCACCGACGATATGGTCAACTGGGTGGACGAAGGCGAGATCTTCCGTTCGGATGACGTGCCGTGGAGCAACAGCAGTGACCGGATGTCCTTCATGTGGGCGCCGGACTGCATTCAGGGGGCGGACGGCAGATACTACTATTATTTCCCCCATCCGGAAGACGCGGTCAACGACTGGGGCGGCACCTGGAAGATGGGCGTCGCCATCGCCCCCAACCCCTGGGGCCCCTATGAGGTACAGCCCCATTATATTGAAGGCCTCGGCGGTTCGATGGAGATCGACCCGGCGGTGTTTATCGACGACGACGGTATGGCGTATATCTATACCGGCGGCGGCAGCCGGCCCTACTACTATGTTTCCGAGCTGAACGACGATATGGTATCAATCAAGCCCGATTCAAAAATGAATATGCACAATCCCAATGTCGGCGGCGGTATCCCGACCGGCGGCGTAAACGGCTCCAGCAGTTTCCATGAGGCGATGCAGCTTTTCAAGCGCAACGGGCTGTATTATCTGATCTACGCCGACAACAACGACGGGTGTAACCGGCTGCAGTACGCCACCTCGATCACCCCCAAAGGCCCGTGGCGCTGGCGCGGCCCGTATCTGGATGAGACCGGCTGTGACACCTCCCACGGCTCGATCGTGGAATACCGCGGCGAATGGTACGCCGTTTACCACAACTGCGCCGTTTCGGGCGCGGGCAACCTGCGCAGCGTCTGCATCGACAAGGTGTATTTCGATGACATGGGCCGCATCAAAACGGTGGCGCAGACCTTAGACGGCATCTCTTATAAAGAGTTGGATATGGATAAATTGGATATCTATCTGCCGGATGAATTTTCCATCAGCGGCAACCTCAAATTGGACGATAACTTCGGGGAAGGCCCCCTCCGGCTCACCCTCGCGGACGACACAACGGTTCGTGGCGACGCATTTGTCAATAAGAGCTACACCGCGCAAATTGATACCGTCATGGCAGAAGAAGCCGGCCGGTATATACTCCGGCTGCATTACGCCGCCGATGGTCTGCGGCGCAGCCATCCGTATACTGAGGCGATACCGCAAAACCAGCGGACTTATGAACAGATCCCCCGTATCACCGTCACCGTAAACGGCAGCAACATGGGGCAGGTCCAGCTGAGAGGAACCTCCGGTAAAGACATCGGTATCCTGCCGATTCAGGTTACGCTGCGCGCCGGCTATAACACCATCCGGCTGGCCGGCGCCAATACCAACAAACCGCACAGCATCACCGCGATATCCATAGAAAAAGCGCCTGCAAAGGCTCCTCCCGTGCCGTCAGAAACCGCCGATCTGTATGATCCGTACGATTTTAACCTTGTCGGCGTCCAGGTCAACTCCAACACCCAGCCTGCCCAGCTGCGTTCTTTCAGCAACAACAACAACAGCGCCACCCTGACAGAGGTGGACGGTTATGACGGCGGCCGGTTTGCCATCAAGCTGTACTACGGCTCCGCCACCTTCGGCCGGATCAACCTGACAGTCAATGGATTCGACTGGTCCTATGTCAATATGATATCGACCGGCAGTTATGATACGCTTTCCGGCGTAGCCACCTTTACCGTTCCGTTAAACCCGGGTAAAACCAATGAAATCAAGTTAAACGGGGTCGGAGGAAACAACGGCACCAACGCGAACCTCGGCGTATTTTACCTGACGGTGGAAGAGGTGCCGATTCCGGAGACGTATGTGAAGCCGCCGGTGCCGCCCACCGCCGGTCCGATGCCGGCGCCCTCGCTGTCCCGGGCCTGGTTCGACGATTTTAACCGGGATTCCCTGTCGGCTTTCGCACCGGTCACTACCGGTCTGCAATCGGTCCTGTACAACGCCGGCGCGGGAGAATTCTCCTTTGCCAACAAGCAGATGACCTTCAATTTCGAGGGCAATGACGGCTGGTACCGCACCACCGCCGCCTTTGACAACGAATACAAAGCGTTAGTGGTCCGGATCAAGGCATCGGCGGCCGGGCTTGGCAACGTGTTTACCCTGTCCCAGCTGGCCCGTACCGAAGATCCCGAACCCTGGCCGTTTGACCCCAACATGGATAATCAGGATCCGAATATCTTCTCCCCCGGAATCGTTCCCCCGGAAGGTGTTTTTGCCACACTTTTCTCGGAGCTGTACGCCCCCGACGGGAACAAGGTGCCGGCGCTGACTACCGAGTTCCAGGATATCTATATCTCGCTGAACGACCCGCGCAACGGATTTATCTCTGACATGGACGGCAATATTTTGGATCTGCTGTTCCGGTTTGATCAGAATAAAGAGGGATCGGTCACCATTAATTCGCTATGGTTGGAATCCGACCGCAAGCTCGGGGATATCACCAACAGCGGCGATGTGGATATCAATGACGCGCGGCTGGTACTGCAATATCTGGTAGATAAGGTGAAGCTGAACAGCATTCAATTGATCTATGCCGATGTAAACCGCAGCGGTAAAGTGGATATCACCGACGCCCGTCTTATCCTGCAATACATTGTCCAAAAGATCACCGAATTCCCGGATAACAGCGGAACCGCCGCCGGCTGACAAATTTTTAACTTGTCGGGCCTGATTCCCCGTCTCTTGCGACATTCCGTTTACCCTGATCCCCCGCCCCAATCCCCCGCGGTGGGTTTCATTGGTATAAAATATATATAGAATGGAGGGGACGGCGCATCGGCGCCGTCCCCTCATACTGATTACTATAGCGGTTTGACTTTTGGTGTACGGTAAAAAATTGGTTGAATTGGTCAACCCGCGCGGAGAAAATCAAGTAAAGCGCCCAGATATGTTTTATCAAATAGCTATAAGGATGTGGTTGTATGTTCGCGCGGCTGAACAGTATGGGATTGTCCGGCATCAACGGATTTATGGTGGCGGTGGAGGCGGATCTGTCCGGCGGGCTGCCGGGGTTTGACGTGGTCGGGCTGCCGGGCGCGGCGGTCAAGGAATCCCGCGACCGGGTCCGCGCCTCGCTGAAAAACTGCGGGTTCACCTATCCCGTCTCCCGGATCACGGTCAACCTCGCGCCAGCCGATGTGCGGAAGGAGGGCTCGGTCTATGACCTGCCGCTGCTGCTGGCGCTGCTGGCGGCGTCCGGCCAGATCCCGCTGCCGGCCGAACAGACGGCTTTTTTGGGGGAGCTGTCGCTGACCGGCGAGGTCCGGCGGGTCTATGGCGCGCTGCCGATGGTGATGGCGGCCCGGGACGCCGGGATCCGGCAGATATTTCTCCCCGCTGAAAACGCCGCCGAGGGGGCGGTGGTGGATGGGGTAGAAGTCTATCCGGTGTCGTCGGTGATCCAGCTGCTGGAGCATCTGGCCGAACGGGAGCCGATTTCGCCGGCGGTGTATACACAGGCTCCCGAAAGCGTGGTTCCCGCGCCGGATTTCGCCGACGTGATGGGCCAGGCGGCGGCGCGGCGGGCGATGGAAATCGCGGCGGCCGGCGGACACAATGTGCTGCTGATCGGCCCGCCCGGTTCCGGCAAGAGTATGCTGGCCAAACGGCTGCCGTCGATCCTGCCGGATATGACTAAGGAGGAGGCCCTCGAAGCGACCAAGATCCATTCGATTGCCGGCACGCTGCCGGGCGGCGTCGGTTTGCTGGCCAACCGGCCGTTCCGCTCACCCCACCACAACATATCCGCCGCCGGACTGGCCGGCGGCGGCACCATGCCCCGGCCCGGCGAGGTATCGCTGGCCCATAACGGGGTGCTGTTTCTGGATGAACTGCCGGAATTCGCCCGCCCAGCGATGGAATGCCTGCGCCAGCCGTTGGAGGACAGCCAAATCACCATCTCCCGGGTCAGCGCCTCCCTCTCCTACCCCTGCTCGATTATGTTAGTGGCGGCGATGAACCCCTGCCCCTGCGGTTTTTTCGGCCATCCGACCCGGGCCTGTACCTGTTCCGGTGTGGCGGCCCAAAATTATCTCTCCCGCATCTCCGGACCGCTGTTAGACCGGGTGGACCTGCATATCGAAGTCCCGCCGGTGGAATTCCAGCAGCTGGCCGCCAAAACCCCGGCAGAGCCGTCGTCTTCGATCCGGAAACGCGTCAACGCCGCCCGGGCGGTGCAGCTGCGGCGGTTCGGACAGCTCGACGCCCGGACCGACGCCAAATCGGTGTTGGTCTGCAACGCCCATATCCCGGTCAACCTCATCAAAAAAGTCTGTCCGCTGACCCCCGGCGCGGAGGAGCTGCTGCGGGGCGCGTTCGACCGGCTGGGCCTGTCGGCCCGGGCATATGACCGGCTGCTAAAAGTGGCCAGAACCATCGCCGATCTGGCCGGCGTCGATGTAATAGATACGGCACACGTAGCCGAGGCGGTGCAGTACCGGTCGCTGGATCGGAAGTATTGGCAGCAGAGGTAGATTTAAAACGTGATACTAAAAAAATAAACCGTAGACGTGATGGACGCTGTCTACGGTTTGTTTTTAAATTGATCAATAAGCCGGGACAGTATTTCAATCTGTTCGCCGGTCAGATTTGTGGTATCCAAAAACTGTTTTTCATGGAAACCGAATAGATAATCGATCGAGACATTGAAAAACAGCGCAATTTTAATTAACACGTCATAGCTTGGCAGCCGTATGGAATTTTCATAAGCTGAGATCATGCTTTTGGTAATATTCAGTTTTTTGGCCAGTTTTTCTTGGGATAACCCTTTGTCTGTCCGCAGTCGGTTCAATTTGTTACCAAAATCAACCATGAATGCAACACCACCTATCATATGATAGTGTACATCCGAATGCGTTCTTAATGTGCGAACTATTTAATTAATTATAGTTGACAAATTAAGCAGAGGTGTGATAATATAATACAGGCAAGGTCATAAAAAACTTATTGGAGGCTTTCGGTATGAAAAAAACATTGTCTTTATTGGCGATATCGGCATTACTATTCACTATGACGCTGGCGTTTGTCGCTTGCGGCGGCAAAGGAAAACTGGACGGAAGATATTACCTGGATGGGAATAAATCAGTCTATTTTGAGTTCAACGATTATGAGGTCACGGCCAGGGCTGAGATGTTCGGGCAATCCTTCACCGCGACGTATACCTACCAAATAATAGGGAATCGCTTGATTCTTTCCGCCGACGGGCAGACGGAGGAATATATACTCAGCAAGGACCGCAATGAGTTTTCCGATCCCGATGGATCGGAGAAATATATAAAAAGGTCATATTGATGCGGAGAGCCCGGAAAATCCCGATGAGATAGCTGACGCTTCCGGTCATTGGACTGGAAGCGTCCTGCTTACTTCGCCTGTTCGCTGATCGCAGTTAAGCAAAATCAGCGCACCGTCGCCGTGCGGCCGCAGCCGCACAAGACCCGATCACTTCGCCTGTTCGCTGCGGGACCTGCAAGGTCCCGCAATTCTAATTGAGTGCGAAAACCCATTGGTTTCCCGAAGTTGTGTTAAAGCGAACCAAAAACGCCCCGCAGGGCGTTTTTATGATGTGTTGGGATCGGGGCTTGTGCGCCTGCGGGCGCGACTGCGCCTGATAGCTGATTCTGATTGGGTGCGAAACTCATTGGTTTCCCGAAGCTGTGTTAAAACGAACCAAAAACGGCTCCCGCAGGAGCCGTTTTTATGATGTGTTGGTTATTGGTTTCCCGAAATTGTGTTAGAGCGCACTACAAAAATATGTTCTCCAGTCCGCAGACTGGAGAACATATTTCTTGTAAATGTGTTGGTTATCACTCAATCGGGAATTTGTCAATTTTGTCTACCAATCTCTGTAGCATAAACCGGGCGTTGGTGATGGTGATGCTCGGATTGTCGATTACCCGGACACCGGCGACCGCCGCGGCCTGCCACTCGATTTTGCCGACCAAGCTCTGGAGCAGAATCCGTACATCGTTGATATCCAGATTGCGGTTGGAACCGTCGGTGACACCGACTTTCGCCGCGGCCGCCATCTCCAGAATACCCATCTTGCCGTTTTTATCCAAATACCAGAAGGCGTCCTTGCCGCCGTTTTTCAGCGCGACCAACGAGACAAATTTTTGGTCAGCCAACGGGAATCCGGCCGGATTGGTGAGCGTAACCGCGCCGCTCTGCTCGGCGATGACAAACTTGTCGTTGAAATATGTCGGTTTTTTACTGAAAGAGCCGGGCATGAGACCATGATCTTCGCTGACTACACGGTAGCTGCCGTCGCTGGCCACACCGTAGGCATATCCGTTCTTCATCGGGGTTGCATCAGTCCAGCTGACCCCGTTCATCGGTTTGTTGTTGGCGTCCAGATAGGTATACCGCAGAACATCAAACATGCCTTCTTTAGCTTCTACCCGTACCAGCGCGTTTTTCGCCTGGACATCTTCGACGCTGTACCAGCCGGTCGGGTCTACCAGACTGCCGTCAGACTTGATGATGCTCCAGTTACCGGAATCCAGCTTGACCGCCGCGCGGCCTCCCGAGAAGGAGCTGACTTCCGCCCAGCCGGTCTGGCTGAGCATCTTGCCGTCGGCAAAAGCACGGTAGTTCCAGCGGCCGTCTTCCGCCTGGACCGGCATCAATTCCAAATCTCCGTCGATATCCAACGCATTTTTCCAGCCGGTGGCAAAAACGTTGTCGGTCAGAAGGATTCTGCCCACCGCGACGGTATCGGTCACATCATAGATTCCGAAATCTTTTACGCCCGCATAGCCGAATTGGACAGTGCCGTTGGCTTCGAGATCGAACAGATACGCCTGCCTGTCAATGGTCAGCTTCGGCGCGGTGGTGCCGTCGGCCATGATCCATTCGGTCAGCGGCTTGCGGTTGACGGTCCCGTCTGCCTTCTGGCCGATCGACAGATCAAATACCGCGTCTTCTTTGAACCCGCTCAGAACAAAATAGGCATATTTATGGTTGGTAGCGGGAATGACTTTCAAGTTGAAGGTAACCGGTGCGGGCACGCCCATCGAGAGCACGCCGTCATTCACCTCGCCGTTGGTGATGTTCGCAATCTTATCGGAGCCGTCCCATGTGTCGGCGACCAATATATCGGTTTCGCCCAATGCGGTGTCATTGTTGAAATCCTTATTGGTGGTATAGACGATCTTGTCGACATACACATTGCTGGTAAGCCTGTTCATCCCGAAATGAACAGCGGAGCTGCCGGTGGCAAATTGAGTGACGCCGCTGTCGCTGAGGTCGATCAGATAATCTTGGAAGTCGGTGGCTAATCGTTTACTTTTGCTGCCGTCAGCCATTACTAAGTCGCTCAACAGCTGTCTTCCGCCATTGCCGATGGTGAGGTGGACATTGGCGCCGGACACATCGCCTTTCATCCGGACATAGAGATAATAGGTAGGTCCTTCAGCGCCTTCGGCAGGTTTTTTAGGTACCGACCCGGTGGGGCTTGAGAACCGCACACTTACCGAAGCGCCAATGGTGTTTTCGCCGCCGGCAAGGATGCCGGGGCCGACCAGATCCTTATACCCTTCATTAGTGTTGGTGCTGGCCGCCCAGGTGTTGGCGACCGTCTGATCGGCTTTCCCGGTGGAGCCGTAGCGGGTTCCGTCGCGCTTAACATAGGTATACTGGCCTTCCGGCAGCTGTACACGCAGCCATTCGCCGATGTTATCGTTGCCGAAGAAGCCGCCACCGACCATTCTGTATCCGTTGACGTCGGCGGCGGAGCCGATCTGTGCCCCTCTGCCCTCTTCATTGACATAAATATAGGAATAATTATTGTTTTCGGACCTTTGGACCTTCGCCAATCCGTTCTTAAAAGATTCGGCGCTGAGATAAGACGTCGATACCCCCTGCAGCGCTGTACCTTCTCCGTCAATAAATTTATAGCGGGTGATTCTGTTTGAGCTGGAACCGGAAACAGTTCCCACAACCGCGTAGCCCTCCGAGAAATTCCAGGTCTCGGCCCAGCCGTCTTTGTTTATAATATTGCCGTCCTGGTCGATAAAGGTCCAGTTGCCGTCTCTGCGGTCCCAGAATGACGATTGACCTGGTCTGGGTGTCTCTACCCATTTGGGGTCGAACTGTACCCGTGCGTAACCGCCGACAAACGCCTGCATATCCACGGAATAAAAACCGTCGTCCGCATAACCGAAAGGCACCAATTCATTGCCATTGGTATCAATATAGGTCCAGCGATCATATTCTTCATCGAAAACTTCATCCCCGATAGTGATGGTAACTACGGCATCTTCGTCCAGACGTACAGCGGCCCAGCCGTTGTTGAAATCACCGGCGTCTTTCCAGCCGGCGGCACTCAGCAGTGTGTTGGTCTGCAAATTATAAAAGCTGTACCGGCCGTTATCCAGTTCAACTTTTATCATATCGCTGTTGAGGCCGGCGGTCCCTTCGACCACATCCTTGTTGGTCAGCCCTGCCGCTGTGGGTTTGAAATAGGTGCCGAATCCGATCCCCGCGGGTTTGAAATCGGGGTCGGAGGTAGCGAACTTGCCGGTATCTTCCGCCGAGGACGGCAAAACAACCGCCAGCGAGAAGGCCAGCAGCATTGCCAGCGCGATGGATAAGGTTTTTTTCATACGGATCATCTCAATAACTCCTTTTTGGTAAAATATACAATTTTTTAAGCACAAAACTGCATAATTATCATAACAGAAATAAATGACAATTGCAAGAGGAAAACTGTGGACTATTTATGAATTCATACAAATATTTTTTATTTGCAAGTATAAATTTTCCGCAGCCGGAAAGAATAGTCAGGAAATCATCGTAAAAGGAGGGACCGCGATATGGCAAACCTGACCGAAAAGGAACTGAGCGTCCTCGAAGACAGCCTGAACGAGGAGCAGCTGCTGGTAAAAAAATACCAGACCTATGCCCAAATGTGCAGCGACCCCACCATCAAAAGTCATTGCGAACAGATGGCGGGTCAGCACCGGAACCATTTTAACCGGTTAGTCAGTTTTCTCAATTAACCAAGAAAGGATGCGTTATGCCGATGCAGTCAAAATCGTCCGGACAGGGGATGCAGGACAAGGAGATCCTGCAGGACACCCTCAGCTCCCAGAAGGGAGCAACTGTTCATTTTAATCTGGCCGCCAACGAATGCGCCATGCCGGCGCTCCGGGAAGAGATGATACGGATCCTCAATGAGGAGCACCAGATGCAGGCCAACGTCTTTACCGAGATGCAGCAGCGCGGCTGGTACCCCACCCCGCTGGCCCCGGAGCAAAAAGTCCAGTGTACCAAGGAAAAATTCCAGACCCAGGGATAATACTGCTGAGAAACATGAACACCGCCCCGATCCGCAGCCATACGCATAGGGCTGAAGACCGGGGCGATAGTTATGCCTTTGTTGACATTATGATAGAATAAAAACACGAAAAATAAAACGAATCTCTCTATCTGCAAAAATGCCAAATATTCCAAAAAAGACAGATATTGAATATCAGACCAAAATTGACGAATACTACCAAAGTACCAAAGCAACTCTCCGCGACGCGGGGAATTATCCGCGGCGCGCGGGGAATATCCGCGACGCGCGGGGAATATCCGCGACGCGCGGGGAATATCCGCGACGCGCGGGGAGCGCCAGTATTTTAATAACCGTTTGGAGGAAACAAGATGAAAGCAACAGGCATTGTCAGACGAATCGACGACCTCGGTCGTGTAGTAATACCGAAAGAAATCCGCCGCACTATGCGTATACGGGAGG
>WRDE01000021.1 GCA_009783605.1 Oscillospiraceae bacterium | reverse complement strand
TCTCAAAAGCGCCAGGATAAGCTGTACCGGCAGCCGAAAGAGGAATATGCCGGAGCCGAAAAACCGGCGGAAGAATTTTTTGAGGCCGAACAGCCGGAGTCAGGAAAACTGCCGGTTATTCCGCCCGCGCCTTCGCGGTTCATTCCGTCTGCGCCTCCGCCGTTTATAGAAAAATTGCCGCCCATACCGGTCCGGCCGTCGATGCCGGCGCGGGCGCCGCAGCAGGATATGGTGGTATCACGGGAGGATTATCTGGAGCGGATACGCCGGGAGCAGGCGGAACAGGCGGCCGCAGCAGATGAAGCGCAGCGTCAGGCTGCGGAAAAAGCGTCGCGGGAAGCCTATCTGGAACGGCTCCGGCAGGAAGCACAGCTGGAACCGGCGGCGCAGCCGTTGCCAGCGGCGTCTGTGACGCCGGCGTCACAGACGCCGCTGGCATCAGATCCGGTAAAAGAAGTGGAAAAGCCGGAAGCGGAACGGCAGCCGGCTGTGGCCCCCACCACCGCCGAAAATATGCTGGGCCGCAACGTCCTCGGCATCGCGGCGTCGGTATTGATTTTTGTGGGGCTGATCTTCCTCGGGCGGCTGATCTATGACAACCTTACCGATGGGATCAAAGTCGCGCTGATGTTTGTGATCAGCGCCGTCATCACCGGGCTGGGCGTGATACTTTGCAGAAAAGCCCGCAACCCGTTCACCCTGATCCTGACCGGCTGCGGCTGCGGCTCCTTCTTTATCTCGATCCTGTTGACTCATATTTACTTCAATATGATCCGGTCCACCATCGCCTACGCGCTGCTGTTGGTCTGGATGGTCGCGGTGTTATACTTGGCCAAACGGCTGCAGTCGGTATCCATCAGCGTGGTGGCCCATATCGGCATGGCCCTCTCGATCTGTTTCGCATTCATGCCGAATGTGGAGGAGAAGAAGCTGATCACGGTGCTGATCTACCAGATGATCTCCTCGGTGGTCATCTCCTGGGGCAACATTCTCTGCTGTAAAAAAACCTATAAATTCGGCCTGTTCATCTCATTGGCGCTTACCTTGGTGGCCGGCGGATTCATGTGGTTCCGGTTCCAGCCGCAATATTTCCCCGAATATCTGCCCTTCGGCACCACAGCCCTGCCCCGGGCGCTGATCGCGGGGGCGTTCGCCGCCCAGTTTGTCTGCGCCTCCTTCCTCTCCTATCTGCTGGCGGTTTCCGCCAACCGGTTAGAGAAATCCGACTGGCGGATTGCGGTGCATATCGCCAACAAGGCGCTATGGGTCGCCGCGCTGTTTCTGAACGTCTATTGGCTGACTTACCGGTTGGTGCGTATACCCGTTTATAGCTACACCGCGGATCAGGGCAATCTCCTGTCCGCAATCTGGGCGGCGGTGCTGGCGGGGTTGGGTATGGTATTGCTGCACGCCGTTCTGACGGTATTTATGAAACGCCGGTGGCATTTCGACGAAAAATTGGAGACGGTGTCGGCGCTTATCAACAGCGGCGTGCTCTTTGTGCTGATGAGCATCCTGCTGGGGTACCGGCTGCTCGAAAACGCGGCGTCGCCGGTTCTGTTCGGGCTGCTGCTGCCGGCGGCGGCGCTGGCATTGGCCGGGCGGGCCAGCCGCAACCGGATCTACGGCATCACCGCCAACGTGTTCACCGCCGTTGACCTGCTGTTCATGCTGTTCTACGGCTACCGGGAGCTGGGAGATGTCGGCACCGTCGCGCTGCCGGCCGGGTATATGCTGATCTACCTCGGCATCCTCTGGTACCAGTGGCTGCGTCGCAACAAAATCCAGCGGGAAACATACAACGGCCATATCCGGCTGGCCTCCTATCTGATCGCCGAGGCGTCGCTGGCGATTATCCTGCTCACCTCCTCGCTGCGGCATAAAGAAATCATCCTGCTGATCACGATGGCGACGCTGAACCTGCTGCTGTTGATTTTCAAATACGACCGGCGGGGCGGAGCGTTCAAGCCGCTGTATATCGCCATGCGGCTCAACGAACTGTTCTGGATCGCCGTCGGCGCCGGACATATTGCCTTCGCGTGGAAGGATGACACTAATAGTTTTCTCTATCTGTTGCTAATCGGTACTGCCGCGGCCCTCGCGCTCATCCGGATAAAAGAAAACCTGCTGGACCGGGCGGGCGGAATCCGGCGGAGAGAAGAGGCGCTGTATATCGCGAAGATCGCGGCAATAGTCATGGCGGTCGTCTGGTGGCAAACCGAGCTTTCGCCGTATCAACCCGAATGGCTGCTGCTGACCGTGACGGCGCTGGGTATTGCGTTTTATTATCTGCGGTATTATCTCTATCGGTATCACCGGCGCTCGCTCACCGCTCCGCAGGGCGGCATCGATCCGGTGATGCGGGTTGCCGGGACGACAGTGGTCTTTTTCGACAGCCTTTTTATCGCCTTCGCCTCAAGCTATCATACTAACAATACACTGCGTCTGCTGATCATATTTGCTGCCGCCGCTCTCGCCTTCACCCGGATAAAGGGATACCTGCTGAGCCGCGAAAGCGGGATCCGGCAGGGTCAGGAAGCGCTGTATATCCTGAAAATCGCGGCATTGGTCATGGCGGTCGTCTGCTGGCGGACCGAGGATTCGCTGTATCAGAACGAGTGGCTGCTGCTGGCCGCGACGGCGCTGGGCATCGCGTTTTATTATCTGCGCCATTATCTCTACCGGTATCACGGTCGCTCGCTCACCGCTCCGCAGGGTGGCATCGATCCGGTGATGCGGGTCGCCGGGACAGTATTGGTCTTCTTCGACAGCCTTTTCATTAAGAACTTCGCACACTACTCCGCTAATAAGATACCATATCTGTTGATAACCTGTGCCGCCGCCGTCCTCGCATTCACCCGGATAAAGGGATACCTGCTGAACCGCGAAAGCGGGATCCGGCAGGGTCAGGAAGCGCTGTATATCTTGAAAATCTCGGGATTGGTGATGGCAGTCGTCTGGTGGCAAACCGAATTTTCGCCGCATAAAACCGAATGGCTGCTGTTGGCCGCGACAGTGCTGGGCATTGCGTTTTATTGGTTGCGGTATACGCTCTACCGATACCACCGGCGCGCTCATACCGCGGGAAGCGTCGATCTGCCGATGCGGATCGCCGGAATAGTATTGGTCGCCATCAACAGCCTATTTATCGCGTTTGCCGGAAAAGGCGGCAGATCCAACCTGCTGTGTCTGCTGATTATCTGCGCCGCCGCGATGCTCGCTCTCATCCGGATAAAAGAAAATCTGCTGGACCGCGAAAGCGGTTTCCGGCAGGGCGATGAAGCGCTGTATATCGCGAAAATCACGGCATTGGTGATGGCGTTTGTCTGCTGGCAGACTGAAAATTCCCGGTATCAAACCGCATGGCTGCTGCTGGCCTCGACAACGCTGGGCATCGCGTTCTATCTGCTGCGCTATTATCTCTACCGGTATCACCGGGCCTCAAAAAGCCTCGTCGATCCGTTTATGTGGTTTATCGAAACGGCATTGGTCGCGGCGGACACTTATTGTATAGCCTTTATCACAAAGGATAGAGTATCGAATACACTCTTTCTGCTGTTAGCCGCTCTGGCCGCCGGGCTGGCGTTTATCCGGGTGAAAAGAATCTTCACATCCGGGTGCGGCCGGTGGGAGGAAATGCTGACCGGCATCAAGCTCACCGGTTTGACAATGGCTACCGTTTACGGTCATACCACATGGTTCGATAACGCCTATATCGTCAGCCTTGTCTGTATGCTGACCGCGCTGGCCTGCATTATCACGGGATTTATCGCCCGCGCCAAATATATCCGGTTATATGGGTTGGTGCTGACGCTGATGTGTGTGATAAAGTTGGTGACCTATGATGTGGCCGAGCTGGATGACGCGCTGCGGGTGGTCTCGCTGATTATCGGCGGAGCGATCTGCTTCGGGATCAGCGCGATTTACAGTTATTCGGTGAAGAGGGTAGGGGATAGGAGTTAGGGAATTAGGAAATAGAATTAACTGATAATATATATTATGAGGAGATGGTATCATGGGCGTCGCGGCAATTATTTTCGGCATCGTCTGTTTCTTTCTGGGGTTGGGATTTCTTGCGGCGCGGTACCGGTTTTTGCCGGGCGCAGCGGTAGCGGCGGGGTTGATCTGCTGGCTGCCGGTCACGGTTATGTTTCTGGATTACCACGGGCCGCATTCGGCGCTGTCGGCGGCTTTTTGGGCGCTGACCATAGCGCTGCCCGCCGGAGCGGCCGCTGTAGCGCTGGTGCTGCTGGGGTATTATGCCATCGGCAAGCAGATAAAACGCTGGTTCCGGCCGGATTATCCCGGCCGCCGCCCGGGGATCATCTTGGTTCTGGCCGCGGCGGCGGTTATGCCGCTGTATATCGCCGCCGACTGTATCCAGCCGTCCCCGAAAACCCAGGCGGGATATTACGCGATGCTGCTGTTCCGGCAGCCGCAGGTGATAGAAAACGGCGAAAATGAATATGAGATCAACGCCGGCGGGCGTATGCTATATCTGCGGACGGCAGCCGGCGAAACAGACGGCTATACGGCCGTCCGCGGCGATCTTTACGGTGTGCCGGACGCGGCACCTTACGATGAACCGCTGGCGGTTTTTCCGCGGACGGCACAGGGAGAAGCGCCGGATATCCGGGGGATGTTTTTGGAGGATAAGGTGCTGTATTATAACTACGGCCCGGATGAAACCCGCCTGCGGTCGGCGTTTAATAAAGACATGATCCGGCTGTATGCAGTCCGCGATTTCCAATTCGGGAAAATCGATCTGACCACGATGAAGGATACAAAAATAGAAAAAGCGGAATACGAACAGGCCTATTTGCGGGTTTTGGTGAGTTTAGAATTATTGGATACAAATGAAAGCAGTCAGTGGTCAGTGATCAGTGGTTAGTGATTTTATGTTCCCTTCTTCTTTTTATTGAGATAATAATCGCGGATTTTCAGCAGTTTTATATATTTTTGCAAATCACCCATACTCTCATCGCTCAGCGAAGCGACCGAATCGGTGATAAAAATGTCGCTCTCCGAATCGACCCGGCCAAATAAAAAATCCACCGACACATTATAAAACGATGCAAAAATCAAGAGGGTTTTACAATCCGGTTCTCTGCGGCCCTGTTCATAATTGGCGATCAAACTCCGGGAAAACCCCAATTTTTCCGCCAGCTCATATTGACTGAGCTGGTGTTTTTTTCGTAGGAGGACCAACCGATCAGGTATTTTATTTTCAAAATCATTCAATATCAACACCTCGTAATAATTATAGCGAAAAAAATACAAATTGAATAAAAAGATGCATATTGTCTCTAATATGTGCAAATATATCGATAAAAACCGGCGATATCACCAATTGACAGAGACGTAACGTGTCTGGTATAATGTGAATAAAGTAAAACATATTAAAAAGGAGCGTTAAGTCATGAGAAAAAGCATCACCATTATCCTGCTTGCGGCATCCCTATTGTTTACCTTTCTGGCGGGGGCGATATCAACTGCCGCCATATCCCCTGACACCGGGCAATTCGATTATTATGTCAGCAACGCTATCTGCAATGGTCTGGTTCCTTTTCCCGAGGGTGAACTTGATCAGGATGTGTCTGAGAGTGACATGATCGATTTTATCTTCCAATTCGCAAAAAAACAAATGCGGAGTAGATGCGGATACCTATTTAGAAGCCGCCCGCGCCGCGGCGGCTTCCGAAGAACGGGCCAAGGTAGCGGCGATTAACGATATGGTGTCCGACACCATATGGAGCATCACCGAAGACGGCGAACTGGAAAACAAAATGACTATTGACGAGATTCTTTCTACCTTTCTCTATATTGGTCAAAAATATTTAGTGCCTTTTTCCCCATTGATCTATTATGTGAATGATCCGCTCCCCGTGTCGAATCGATATAATTTCCAAAATATTCCGGAACCGGTTACCCACCCGGATATTTTACCCAGCCTTTTGAGCGAAATTATCGGCTTGAGCATAGGGGACAATCGGGCGGATTTTAATTTCAAAGATAACCTGACGCGGCGGCGTTTGGCGGCGTTTGGCTATATGCTGTCCACCATGAGCGTTCCCAAAGACCTAAGCGTAAATACCCCGGCGGGGTCAGCGGCGATCCGGCAGTGGATAAATTCATAGAGGATATTCTGGATAAGGCGATTACATCCGGCATGACCGATAATCAGAAGATTAAAGCCATTTATGATTATATGATTTATAACTTTGAACATGACGCAGATTCCATGCCTATGTTTTTTGGCGATTTTGACGGCAACGCCAATCCTCTCTATGATACGATTACCCTTGCGATGCCAATTATAATGACCGGCAGCGGTACCTGCGATGTGTTTGCCAATGTATTCCGGCTGCTGGCTATCCGGCTGGGGTATGAATGCAATTATGTTTCGGGGTACTATGTGAACAGTAACGGAGAAGAACTCGGACATGGCTGGAACCAGATATTGGTCGATGGTCAATGGTATTGGTTGGATGTGGATGTAGAGGGGACGGTTTTCCGTAAAGGGAATTACACTGAACCGCTGTATTTTTTGTTTATGAAGAATGACAGCGAGTGGATTTCCAACCATAGCTGGGAACGGGATGATTGGCCGGCCGCCAACGGCGGCGCCATCAATGTGCCGGGCGGGACAACCGTGCCGGGTGGCACAAACACCCCAACAACCGCGCCGGGCGGAACAAACGCCACAACGGCCGCGAAGGGAGACTCCCTGCCCAAAACCGGCGACAACCAGTCAACCGGATGGATTGCTGTTATACTGTTTGTCGCAGCTGCGGTCGGCGTGGTTTCGCTGCGGATAAAAAAGCAATATAACTGATAGTATTACATGAATCGCATTAAAAAAGCGGCTGTATAAAACAGCCGCTTTTTAATGATTTGGATTACAACGAAAATATAATCGCCCCATAACTGTCAACTGTCAACTGTCAACTGTCAACCGCCCCCGCCCTCCATATAGTTTCCGCATACTCCCGTATCGCCCGGTCGGAGGCGAACACCCCCGACGCGGCGGTGTTGATCAGCGCCATTTTTGACCAGCGCCGGCGGTCTAAGAAGGCCTGGGCCGAGGCCTGCTGGGCGCGGCAGTAGTCCTCAAAATCCGCCAGCACCATGAACGGGTCATTCGAGGTCAGCGATCCGGCGATCTCGCCGAAGCCCTTGCCGCCGAACCCCTGATACATGGCGTCCACCGCCCGGTGGATCCGGGGATTGCCGTTGTATAGCGTCTGGGGATGATAGCCCTGGGTCTTCAGCAGCTCGGCTTCATAGGCCTTCATCCCGAAGATGAAGATGTTCTCCTCGCCCGCCGCGTCGCAGATTTCCACGTTGGCGCCGTCCAGCGTACCCAGTGTGACCGCGCCGTTCATCATCAGCTTCATGTTGCCGGTGCCGCTCGCCTCGGTGCCGGACAGCGAGATCTGCTCGCTGATATCCGCCGCCGGCATCAAAATCTCGGCCATCGAGACCCGGTAATCCTCCAGATAGACCACCCGCAGCTGTTCCCGGACCGCCGGGTCCCGGCCGATCATATCCGCCAGCTGGCAGATGAACCGGATGATCTCCTTGGCGAGGTAATATCCCGGCGCCGATTTCGCCCCGAAAAGATAGGTGCGGGGGACAAACGGCATACCGGGGTTTTCTTTTAATTCCAGATAGGTATGCAGGATATGCAGCGCGTTCAGGTGCTGCCGTTTGTATTCGTGCAGCCGTTTGACCTGCAGGTCGAAAATCGAATCCGGATCGATCGAAACGCCGGCAGATCTGTTCAGCCAGTTGGCGAACCGGATTTTATTCTGCTTTTTGATACTGCCGAAAGCCTCCAGCGCCGCCGGATCGTCGGCCAACGGGCGAAGCTGCTCCAATTGGGAGCCGTCCTTGATAAACCCGTCGCCGATCTGCTCCCGGATAAAACCGGTCAGCAGCGGATTGGCCTGGCAGAGCCAGCGCCGGTGGGCGATGCCGTTGGTGACGTTGCGGAATTTTTCCGGCATCACGGTATAGGCGTCTTTGAAAACGGTGAATTTGACGATCTCGCTGTGTAATTTCGAGACGCCGTTGACCGAATGGCAGGCGGCGACGCAGAGGTTGGCCATCCGGACCACGCCGGATTGGATAATGGCCATCCGGGCGGCTTTTTCATGATCGCCGCCGGTTTTTTCCAGCATTTCGGCCGAAAACCGTTTATCAATTTCTTTGACGATCTCATAAATACGGGGAAGCCGGGACGAAAACAGGTCCAACGGCCAGAATTCCAGCGCCTCGGCCATCACCGTATGATTGGTATAGGCGAAGGTTTTGCGGATGATTTGCCAGGCGTCGTCCCAGGTATAGCCGCATTCATCCAATAAAATCCGCATCAGCTCGGGAATCGCCAGCGTCGGATGGGTGTCGTTGATATGGATAGCGGCCATATCCGGGAAATTGTCCATCCCGCCATGCTCCTGCAGGTGCCGCAGCACGATATCCTGAATCGAGGCGGACACGAGAAAATATTGCTGGGACAGCCGCAGCGACTTGCCCTCCCGGTGGTTGTCGGCGGGATAGAGCACCTGGGTGATGACCTCCGCCATCGCCTTCTGCTCCATCGCCCGCAGGTAATCCCCCTGAGAGAACAGCGACATATCCATCCCCGGCGCCGTCGCCCGCCAGAGCCGGAGCGTCGAGACGCCGCCGTCCAGCCCCGGCACTAACATGTCGTAAGGCTGGGCGATGACGGTGGTGGCGTCCTCGTGGACCACCTCATGATGCGGCCCGTTCCAACTCTCCCGGATTCTTCCGTCAAACAGCACCTTCCGCGCCAGCTCCGGCCGGGGCAGCAGCCAGCATTCGCCGCCGGGCAGCCAGAAATCCGGCAGCTCGGTCTGCCACCCGTCCACCAATTTCTGGCGGAAGATACCCAGCTCATACAACAGCGAATATCCGATGGCCGGGATCGATTCAGTGGCCAGCCCGTCAAGGAAACAGGCCGCCAGCCGCCCGAGACCGCCGTTGCCCAACCCCGCGTCGGGTTCGCAGTCATAGAGGTTCTCCAGCGTCACGCCGAAGGAGGACAGCACCTTCTCCGCCAGCTCGGTCAGCCGCAGATTATATAATGTGTTGCGCAGCGAACGCCCCATCAGAAACTCCATGCAGAGATAATAGACCTGCTTGCGGGCCTGGCGGTGGGTGCGCCGGATAAATCCCACCCGCCGCTCCCGGCAGAGGTCGCGCAGCACCAATGCCAGCGCGTTATACACATGCTGGTCGCTGGCCTCCTCCGGCTGGACTGAGAAATTGTGCAGCAGCTTGGCGCACAGCAGCTCCGACAGCTCGGATTCGGTGATAACCGGCGCGGCGGCGGCGTCCTTTTTTGCGGCTTTTGCGGCAGACATAAGGTACCTCTCTTTGTTTGGTATTATAATATAGTATATACGGGAAATCAAAAAAACACAATGCTATGTTGAACTTTTTGTCTTGCTTTATCCCCCGAAAAAATGTATTATTATATTATGGCGGCGAAATCTCGGGTATCGGAAAATCCTCCACAGCGTTATAATCGCTTACCGCCACCATTAAAACCGCCCGGTTGAGATTAGCTGCGTTGTCTAAACCGAAAGGCATTTCGGTGTCGGCCACCAACCGCTGCAGCGGTTCGGCCAGATCCGCCCGCATTGCCGTGATTACACCGGTGGCGGTGTCAATGACAAATTCCGCCGTGGCCGGACCCAGCAGCCGCAGTGATGCGGTGATACGGTCCCGGTTTTGGCCGAGCGCCGAGAGATCGGCCGCCGTCAGCAGCGATTCCCAGGCGGTGTTCGGAAAGGTGACCGCCAGCCGCCGCAGCGTCTGTCCGTCAGCGGTTTTTTCCCCCAATACCCGCACCGACAGCGGCTCGCCGACCGAAGCCAGCAGCAGAAAAGCCGGATTGCTGTTCTGCCGCACCTGCTCCGGCGTCAGCGACGAAATGCCGCCCCACCAGCCGCTCCCCTCGTTCTGGACCTTCCGTACCTGGCCGTTTTCGGCGGCCAGATAAGTCTCGGTGCGTTTGGATTGCCCCGGCATTTCGCTCCGGGTGAGGGTACGGGTCTTGCAGACGCCGTCCTCATAATAAAAAGTGCCCTTGGTTTTGACGCTCAACGTCATTTCGCCCACAATCATCACCGACAGCCGGATATCGCATTCCATGTTATACCGGCAGCCAGTGACCGCTTCGGCCGCCTCCCGGGCCTGCCGCAGCAATGCCAGATCCCCCTCTGCCGCCGGCGCGCCGGTGGTGGTGGCTGCAATGGCGGTCGTTGTGGCGGTCATCTCGGCGATCGGTTCGGTGGTCACGGTGGTCGCGGCGGTATCAGCCGTTGAAACAGAGCCGCCGGATCCGGGATCTTCCCGGCAGCCTGACAAAAGCAATACGATACATAATACAACAATGCCATATTTCATCCTATCCACCTCGAACAGAACTTTATTATACAAAATTCCATCCCGTTTGTCAAAAGGAGTTTCGCTATGAACACCGTTCGGAACATCGTCCGCGCCGGCGTTATTGGTATCGGCAGCATGGGCAGCGCCCACGCGGTGTGTATCCGCGACCGGCGTATCAAAGGTCTGACGCTGGGCGCGGTCTGCGACAGCGATCCGGCCAAACGGCTATGGGCGGAACAAAACCTGCCCGGAATCCCCTGCTATGAAGATTTCCGCGCCCTGATCCAAAGCGGCCGGGTGGACGCGATCGTCATCGCCGCCCCGCATTATCTGCACCCCGAAATCGCTGTTTCCGGTTTCCATAAGGGGCTGTCGGTGCTGACCGAAAAACCCGCCGGGGTATATGTCAATCAGGTTATAGAGATGAATAAAGCCGCCGCCGCTGCCGGCACCGTCTTCGGCATCATGTTCAACCAGCGCACCAATCCGCTGTTCGCCCGCGCGCGGGAACTGGTCCGGGACGGCAGCCTCGGTGTCCCGAAACGCCTGATCTGGATCGTCACCAACTGGTACCGCACCCAGCAGTACTACAACTCCGGCGGCTGGCGGGGCAGCTGGGCCGGCGAGGGCGGCGGGGTGCTGATGAACCAGGCGCCCCATAATCTTGATCTGTGGCAGTGGATCTTCGGGATGCCGGCCTCGCTGCGGGCTTTCTGCGGATACGGCCGGTACCACGACGTGGAGATCGAGGACGACGTGACCATCTATGCCGAATACCCAAATGGCGCGTCGGCCAGCTTCATCACCACCACCGGCGAGGATCCCGGTACCAACCGGCTGGAGATCAGCGGTGACGGCGGCAAGATGGTCATCGGGGACGGACGGCTGCGGTTCTGGAAATTGGGCATATCCGAGCGGCAATATTGTTTTGATCCGGATGGTACGCCGGGCAAACAGTCGGTCACGGTGGAGGAATTAGCCCAAACCGAACCCGAACCGGCCCACGCCGGCATCCTCCAGAATTTCACCAACGCCATTTTATACGGCGAACCGTTATTGGCCCCCGGCATCGAGGGGATCCACAGCCTCCAGATCGCCAACGCCGCCTATCTCTCGGACTGGACCGGCGAAACGGTGACCCTGCCGGCCGACCCCGACCGGTTCGAGGCGATGCTGCGGGAAAAGGCGGAAAAGTCGGCGAAAAAGCAGGCGGTAAGCGGTGAAGGGGCAGCACAGGGGGTGTATCATCATAAATGGAACACAAAGTGGTGATATACAATCCGTATATAATCGACAAATATATACAAGGAGCAGAACAATTCGAGAAAAAATGAATATTTTTGATTTACCATATATCAAGCAGATTAACATGACCGGTAATACAGAAAAAGATGCTATCGGCCTGTTAATGGCGAATAATTGTTCGAAAATTGCCGGACATAGCCTTGATGTTGCGAAAACCGGCGCAAAACTCGCCCGGCGCTTTGGGTTGGATGAAAAAACGGCCTATGATACCGGTATCCTGCATGATATATCCGGAGTGATGAAACCCGCCGATATGATGGCGTATGCTTGTAACAGCGGCTGGTATATGGATGAGAGCGAAAAAAAGCATCCGTTTATCCTTCATCAAAGGATATCCGCCGTTATTGCCGAAAAAGTTTTTGATGTTAAAAATAAAATTATACTGTCTGCGGTGTCGTGTCATTCCACATTAAAATCCAATCCGTCCGAACAGGATATGCTGCTTTTTCTGGCGGATAAAATAGCATGGGACAGAGAAGAAACGCCTCCGTTCTTAGACGTTGTATATGAATCGCTGCATATATCACTTGCGCGAGCGTCGTTAACATATATACAATACGCGTTGGAGAATGGGTTGATCATATCGCCGCATACATGGTTGATCCAAGCAAAAGAATGGCTGGAAAAAAGCCTTAAAATTGCTTTTTAATATACAGTCGGTATAAAACAAATATAAATATACAAAAAAGAGGTGCCATCTTGCTGAAACGCTTCCTGAAAATGGCCCGCCCCGACCGCAAATATCTCATCCTCGGCATTGCCGGCCTCATCGGTGCGACCGCCGCCGCCCAGGTGACGCCGGAGCTGGTGCGCCGGCTGACCGCGGCGTTAGAGGACGGGCGGCTGACCCATGACCTGCTCTGGGTTTTTGCCGCCGTGCTGCTGGCCGCCTATCTGGCCCGGGCGCTCTGCCGGTTTGCGGCGATGTATTTCACCCATGTGGCCGCCTGGAATTTTGTCGGTAACCTGACCGCCGCCGTCTACGCGAAGCTGCAGAAGCTGTCGATGCGGTTCTATAGCCGCAAGCAGACCGGCGAACTGATGAGCCGGCTGATCAATGATACCCGGATGATGGAGGTGCTGATCGCCCACGCGCTGCCGGACCTGTTCGGCAACCTGCTGATGCTGGCTTTTGTCACCGTGATGATCTTCCTGATCCACCCGCTGCTGGCGGCGCTGACCATGATCCCGATCCCCTTTGTGGTGCTGGCCAGCCGGATATTCATCAAAAAGGTGATGCCCTTTTTCTATATCAATCAGGAGGTGCTGGGCGAGCTGTCCGGTTCGATG
>WRDE01000020.1 GCA_009783605.1 Oscillospiraceae bacterium | reverse complement strand
TTCCGGCCGCGGCGGATGGAATACATACAAAAACGCCGGCAGCCGCCGGCAATACAGAAGGAGGAAAACCTATGGCAAATACCATTGGCGAGCTGCGGGCGGAATATCCAGACCTGACAGCCCAGATCGAATCCGAAGCAAAGGCTGCCGCTGTTGCCGCGGCTGCCACGGCGCAGGAAGCGGCGGAGATCGGCGCGGCAGACGCGGCAATGATAGCGGAGCGTGAGCGCCTGAAAGCAATTGACGATATGTCGGCGCTCTTTGACAGTGCGACGGTAAACGACGCGAAGTACGGAGACAATCCATGCACCGCGCAGGAGATGGCCTACCGCGCCGCGCAGAAGGCGATGAAACAGGGCGCACAATTTATGGCTGCCGCTTCCGCCGATACCGCCGCGTCCGGGGCACCGTCCGTAGCCGCCGCGCCGGGTCCGGAGGACACAGCGGGAGGCGGACAGGAGAACGTCGAAGCGGCCGGAAAGAACGCCGCGGCGATGTACATGAAAACGATGAAAGGAGATCATAAAGATGAATAACGATCTTGTGAGACCGGTCGGGGAATCCCCGGTAGATAACCTGATCAACAGCAGCAGCCCGCCCGCGCTGACGACCGGCGTAAGTCTTATCGGGAATCAGGGTGTGCTTGAACGCGGAACGGTTCTCGGCATTGTTCTTGACATGTATCCAAATGGCCAAATGGTTCCGATGGGGGGATCATATGAGGACGGTTTGGGCGCCATTCAGGTGTATGACGCCACCGCCAGCTATATCCTTGCCGATCAAGTGGATACGGATGCCGGTATGGGGGCGGAGGTTCCGGGGATCGCCTACCGCACCGGGCATTTCAACCGGCAGGCGCTGATCGTGGCGGAGGGATATGCCCTGACGCGGGAGGACGAGGAATCCCTGCGCAGCGGCGGAATTTTGCTCTCGGATGCTTTGATTTAAACAGGAAGGAGAATTTACATGAACATTTACGATACCTATTTCATGCTGGCGGCGGTCCGGGAGATGCCGCTGATGCGCAGATTTTTCCGGGACAGGTATTTCCCGACCAACACCAATCTGGATATCTTCGGATCCGCCCGGGTGTTAGTCGACTTCTATGAGGGCAATAAGCGGCTGGCGCCCTTTGTCATGCCGCGGATCGGCGGGGTCAGCATACTGCGGGACGCTTTCCAGACCTTTGAGCTGGAGCCGCCCAATATCTCGCTGCGCCGCACCCTGACCGTAGACAACCTGAAAACCCGTGGATTCGGCGAGGCGCTGAACAGTCAGATGACGCCGGCCGACCGGGAATCCATGCTGCTTCTGGAGGATATGCGGGTGCTGTCCGACCGGATCACCCGCCGGGAGGAATGGATGGCGGCAAAGACGATGATCAATAACGGCTGTGTCATGCGGCATATCACCGACCGGGAGGACGTCACGTTCGAGGAGATCAACGCGCAGTTCTTTTCCGGCACCGACAATCCGGCGCTGTATACCCCGTCATATCCGTGGTATGACGGCGATCCCCGCTGGCGGGACGATGTCAGGGCGATGGCCAAGAGTTTGTCGCAGCGCGGGCTGCCGGCGGCAGACCTGATCATTGCGCCGGATGTGGAATCCTTCATCATGCGGGACGAATGGCTGTTGAAACTGTTAGACAACAACCGGGTTGAGATCGGGCGGATTGCGCCGAACGAGCTGCCGAACGGCACCACCTTCCTCGGGTCGATCAACTTCGGCGGGATTCTGCTCAACATCATTGTGAGCGAGGAAACCTATGAGGATGAGTACGACAATATCGTCACCTATCTGCCGGCCGGAACCGTTATCGTCACCGCGCCGGGGTGCGGGCACTGCATCTACGGCGGCGTCACCCAGATGGAGGCGGACGAGCAGTTCTATACCCATGCCGCCGCGAGGGTGCCGATGTTCTTTGCCGACCGGCGGCACGGCACCAAAGAGGTTATCCTGACATCCAAGCCGTTGATGGCGCCGAAACGGGCGAATCCGTGGATGGTGGCTAAGAATGTTTTTAGTTGAGAACCAACACATCATAAAAACGCCGCTTATACGCGGCGGCGTTTTTGGTGCGTTTTAACACAATTATACAAACCAATTCGTAAAAGGAGAGTTTTTTTATGATCAGAATCATATCTGGGACGGTCGGCGTGTGTATGACGGCTGCCGGTCATGGCGGGAAATTTGTCAGGTTAACCGTTTACAAAACATCACGGGATAAGCCGTTTTCTCTGTCGGCAGAGGATGAGGAACGGCTGGTCGGCCGCGGGGTGGCAGAATATGTTACCGCCCAACCCACAAACGCCGGCGCGGTTATCCAGCCGGATGATCCCGGTGAGGAAAAGCCGGAATACAGCGTCGCGTTGAACGTGACCGTGCTACGGGATTTGATGAAAGCTGTCGGGCTTAAAACGCCGGTCGGCATGACCAAGGCGGCTATGGTCGCGGCATTAGATGAGTTTTACGGCGTCGCGCCGGACGGTGAAGACAGCGAAGATGAAGACGGCGAGGATGGCGACGAGGAGGATGGCGAGTTGCCTCCTGTCGGCGCCGCTGATCCTGTGACAATATGAGCGGCGGGTTCAAGGATTCGGTCGCCGGCGATAACCTGAATGTGTTTATGAACGCGGAGGAATTCGCCGACCTGCGCACCGTCCGATATGACGGGGAGGTCTATGAGGATATCCGGGTGGTGATCACCGGGGACAGGCAGATCGACCGGAAAGCCCTGCGGGACGACCATGTGCAGGGGATTTTCAGGAAAACGCGGGTGCTGCACTGCCGTATTGACGATCTCGACGGCAGGCAGCCGGAGCAGGGACAGCGGATCTGGATCAATAGTCAGGAGGGCGGCGGCGGGTTCTTTTCGGAGTACCGGGTCGGCACGTCGTTGTGCGAAATGGGGATGCTGCAGGTGGAATTGGAGGCGTTTAATGAGTAATGAGTGATTTAAAACGATTTACAAATCTTGGCGGCGGCGTATATCGGCAATATAATGAATGGCAGACAAAGGGAACGTCTAAGGGAAAATATGACGCCGCTTTGGAACGCGAAATTAGAAATAACACCGGCGTAAATCCGTATGAGCCAAAAACCAGCAGGATATCAGGTATAGTATTAGATATTGACAATAGCGCGGTTGCACGGGCTCATAAAGTTCTCGCGGGTATTGAAGGCGGATTTTATAGGGCTGTCGGAAGCGCAATGAAACGAGCATTCGAACACGGAAGGACGGCTGGATTGCGCGCTGTTTCGGATCGGTATACGGCAGGTCAAAATGTGATCAGACGTTATATGGGTATAAGTAATACGACAGAACACGATTATGGGTCGGTCTATACGGTTAGTTTCGGCTATAGAGGACACCACATCCCGTTAATGGAATTTGACACAAAAATCGGTAAGGATGGACGTGTGGTTACTCGCGTATTGCGAAATAGCGTCAGAAAGACACTTGATAACGCATTTATTTCAAGTGGAATAAACAAGCATTTTTCTGGTGTTTTTGAGAGAATCGGTCCAGGAAGATACCCAATACGTCAAATATACGGTCCGGCCGCAACCCAGGCGTTTTCTGATGATGATACACAACAGCTTGTCGGAGATGCCATTATGGATGCTTTTGATAAGCGCATAGAGCACGAAATTACCCGTGTTCTTGCCGGGATTGGAGGTTGATAGCGGATGACAAAGGTTAGATTTTTGGAGGTATTGAAAACCTTTACCGAGGACGCGGTCAGCGGGATTCTGCTGCCGGTTCAGGAGCAGAAGGAGGATGGCGGGGTGACGCCGGATCCGCGGGAGGCGGAGGTTTATTCCATGCGGCTGATCAAGAGCACCTCCGCCAAAAAGGCAGCGCCGTATATTATTCACCAGATCATCACCGGGAAGGATTCGCAGGTTCCGGGGGGACAGTGCGCCGGGTTCGCGGTGGTGCGGTCGATCTTTTGCGTATACAACGAGGACGAGCAGGAGGGGGCGCTGTCGCTGCTGGAATTGATGGAACGGCTGCGGATCGCGCTGCTCAAAGCTGTGGTTATCGGCGGGGCGTTTATGCTGGATCTGACAGAAGGGGTGGAGATGCTGGTTTATCCGGATGATACCAGTCCGTTCTACGCGGGTGAGATGGTCAGCACGTGGAGCATCCCCGGCGTTCCGCGGGAGGTTCCGGAGATGTGGGAATGACGCTTGACATTATGCGGCGGATTTGTTAATATGTAACGCGTGTAGAGCAATGTCGTAAGCGGGAAACGTTGAGGACGTAAACGTCCTCGGACGGTTAGCCGATCCCCTGAAAGGGGGTGAAGCCGTGGAAAATGATTTGGTATACTTGCTGTTGATAATAATTGTCATTGCAATTATACTTAAGGACACACGAAAATAACCGCTCCCCGTCCAAGAGTGCGGTTATTTCCATAATAACTTAACTTTTTGGCTAACCGTTCAACGGCATTGCCTCTACCATTATTATAAGACGCCAATTCAAAAATGTCAAGCACAAAATCGGAACGCTTTGAGAGAGCGTTCTTTTTTACGAAAAAAAAGGAAGGAGGCTATAACAATGCCCGAAAAAAACAATGTGTCGGCGACGTCCGGGCAGTCTGCAGATAATCCGGCGTCAGAGAGCGATGCAGAACAGCCGGGCGGCAAAAAGCCGGAAAAGACCGCTGGAAAATCCGCCGGGAAAAATGCCGTCCCGCCGGCGGGAGCGAACGCTACAGAATCTGACGGATTCTGTGTCTATTTGGGGCCGACCGTTCACGGCGTGATTCAGAGCGGCAGGATTTTTCACGGGAGCAGGGTGACCGCTGCCCGGAGGTTGAAGCTGCCGGCGTATATCGCGCAGCATGTGTCCGCGCTGATTGTGAACGGCGACAAATTGTCAGAGAAGCGCGTCGAGGTTAAGACGCCGGGCAGCCGGTTGTATAATTTGTACGAGCGGCTGTCCAAATTAATTTAACAGGAAAGGAATTAAAACCAAATGAATCATGGAATTAAAGTGATCCGGGTGGCGATCCGGGGCGGGCGGACGGATGAGACTTCGGTCAGTATCCCGTTTTTTATCGGCGCGGCGCCGGTGCAGAGCGCGGATAACCCCGCCGCTGCCGGCGACGTGGTGCTCGGGACCGGATTCGCCCAGATCGTCGGGCGGTTAGGGTATTCCGACGACTGGGAGAAATATGATCTGTGCGAGGCGATGGATACCCATTTCCGGCTATACCGGTGCCAGCCGGCCATCTTCTGTAATCTGCTGGATCCGGCCAAGATGGTTACGACAGTTGCGGCCGCCGATATGCCGGTGGTGAACGGACGGGTACTGCTGCCTCTGGAGGCGATCAACGACGGCACATTGGTCGTCAAGCCGGATGCCTCCAGCCCGGCACTGGTCCGGGGGACCGATTACGACGCGTTTTATGTCGCCGGCGGGCTGGCGGTGGAGGTGCTGGAGGACGGCGCGGCGGTGGGCGATGATACGCTCAATATCGCCTATAAGGCGGTCAATCCCGCCGGGGTTACCGGGACGGTGGTGGCGGCCGGGATGGAGAACATTGAGAATTGCCTGACCGTGACCGGGATTATTCCGGACCTGATCTGCGCGCCGGGCCATTCGTCCGACCCGAATGTGGCGGCGGCAATGGCGGTCAAGGCGGAGAACATCAGCAACGTGTTTGAAGCGATGTCGGTGGTGGATATCAGCGCGGCGGCCGGCGGGGCGTTGACGCCGGACGCGGCGGTCACGAAAAAGGATACCGGCAACGTCAACTCGCCGTATCAGATCGCCTGCTGGCCGATGATAGGCAACCGCGGTAAGATTTACCGCATGAGCACCCATCTCTGCGGGCTGATGGCGCAGGTGGATAACGGGATGCACCGCAAAGGCGAGAATGCCGGGATCCCCTATGAATCGCCGTCGAATAAGCCGTATGTCTGCGACGCGGTGGTGCTGGGCGACGGGTCCGAGGTAAACATGAGCCTGACCGATACCGAGAAGCTCAACGAGAGCGGTATTGTGACCGCGCTGAATTTCATCAACGGAATCACCGCGTGGGGCAATTATACCGCCAGCTATCCGGTCAACAACGAGGATATCACCGAATACTTCATCCCGATTTCCCGCACCTTCAAATGGATCGGAAAATCCCTTATCATGCGGTTCTGGCCGAAACTCGACCGCCCGCTGACGCCGATGATCGCGTCCGGTATCATCAATGAGGCCAACGTCTGGCTCAACGCGCTGTCCGGGTCAGGGGCGCTGCTGGGGGCGCGGGCGGAGATACTCGAAAACGAGAATCCGGTCGAAAACCTGATGAAGGGTATTATCCGGGTGCATTTCTACGCGACGCCGCCCAGCCCGTTCCAGTTGGGCGAGTTTATCTTAGAGTACGACGCGGAATATGTTGCCGCGGCGTTTGCGGGGGCGTAGGCATACGATAATAAAAACTCCGCCTTGACATGGCGGAGAGGATTTGTTACAATTTATCTTGCACAGCAAGGGGGCTTGCTGTGGATTGGTTACCCCTCCTTATCCCCGCTGTCTGCGGGAGCGAGGCAGGTGAAGCCTATTGGGAGAACGTTTCAGGCGGATTATTCGGGTCATCATTTGTTTGGTGATTCTCTGTATATGGTTCGTACTTAACGCCCAAAAAGCAAGGTAGCCGTCCATCCCTGATAAGAGTACGGCTACATAGCTTTTTCTTTTCGGGGGTAACCGTTTAACGGGTAAGTCCCCTTGCTGTCACTATTATATGCGGAAAAATGAAATTTGTCAAGCCAAAATTTCAGGCGTCCCGGACGGGGCGTCTTTTGTTTTGAAAAAAATAGGGAGGAAAACACTTATGAGATACGAAGTAACGACCATCAACTGTATGCTGTACGAGGACGGTAACCGGTTTGTGGATATGGCGTCGGTGGTGCTGCCGAGCATCAACAGCAAGATCGCGCAGCTGACCGGGGCCGGTATCGCGGGCGATGTGGATGTGCCGGTCATCGGGCAGTTTGACGCGATGGAGACGACCATCAACCTACGCTCCCCGTCCGCCGATTCGATGCGGCTGCGGACGCCGGTACGGCACACCGTCGAGCTGCGTCCGGCGGTCCAGAAAGAGGATACGGTGAAGGGCGCGATGCTGGCGGTCGGCGAGAAGATCGTGATGGTTATCGTTCCGAAGGGGCTGTCGGGGATAACCATCGCGCCGGCCACCGCGCGGGATACGGCGATTCCCGCCGCCGTGCGGTATTTTGCGCATTATATCGAGGGCCGGAAGGTTGTGGAGATCGATCCGCTCAACTATATCTTCTTCATCAACGGCGTCGATTACGGCGCGCCGGTGAGAAGCGCAATGGGACTGTAACCAACACATACACAAGAAATATGTTCTCCAGTTTGCGAACTGGAGAACATATTTTTGCGGTGCGCTTTAACACAATTTCGGGAAACCAGTAACCAACACAGTATAAAAACGCCCCTGCGGTGCGTTTTTGGTTCGCTTTAACGCACTGTTGGGAAACCAATGGGTTTACGCACTTAATCAGCCTCAGCGCACAGGCGAAGTAATCGGGGCTCGTGCGGCCTGCGGGCCGCGACTTCGCCTGTGCGTTGATTCCACCTGACTACGAACAGCGAACAGGCGCATGTCGCAAGCAGTTCGCAAGCGAACAGCGCACGAGCCCCGATTATGAGCCCCGAACCCAATGAATTCTATTTTTATTAAAAAATAAAGGGGAAATTTTATCATGCGTATAAAAAACAGCGATGGCGTTCAAAAAGAGGTTGATTTCGCGGATGAGGCGATGACTTCCGCGGCGGAGGATGCCGAGGTCGAACGGCAGGCTGCCGACGCGGAGGATATCTTTGTTCTCAAATTCAAAACGCCGTTTGAATGGCAGGGAAAAGCATACGGCGAGCTACGGTTTGATTGGGAATCGGTCGACGGGAGCAAATGCCTTGCCATTGAAAAGGAAATGAACAAGATGGGCGATCCGGTGATTCTTGAAGAGTACAACGGGTTGTATCTTATCAAATTCGCCGCGATGGCTTGTAGTACCGAAAAAATCGGATCGGACGCGATCGAGTCGATGAGATCGAAGGATTTCAAGAGGATCAAGGGGGCCGCCCGGTCTTTTTTTCTAAAGCCGGAATAATGGCGGGCGACGGCGGACATTGGATACGCCGAAACTGCCTTATTCTGGCGCGGAACAACAACACACCGGTGGATTTTTGGCTGTCGCTGCCGCTGACGGAGCTGCGGGGGTGGATAGATGATAATGACGCATTGATGGAGAGGTGAAATCCGTATGTCTGCAAGTGCAAGAAAAGAATTTGAGATGCTGTTTTCGCTTCAGGCGCAGCTGGGCGGGAGTTACAGCAAGGCATTTACCGAGGCGCAGAAGCAGCTGTCCGGGATGCAGAAGGAGATCAATGAGCTGCAGAAGGTGCAGAAGGATATTACCGGTTATGAGCGGCAGCAGGGCGCGGTGGAGGCTACGCGGGAAAAGTTGGAGCGGTACCGGGAGAAGTTGGAAAACTTACGGGCCGAGCTGCCGAAAACCGGTGAGGCGACTGCTGATTTGAAAAACAGGATTCTGGATCAGGAAGCGGCGGTAAAAAAGGAAAACGAAACGCTGGAAACCAAGACGCAGAAGCTGGCGCAGATGGGCGCCGCGCTGCGGGAGGCCGGCGTGGATATGGATAACATGGGAAAGTCCGCCGCCGAGCTGGGCGGCAGGATCGATGATCTCAAGCGCAAGCAGGAGGAGGCGGCCGACGCGGCGCAGAAGATGGGCGCGTCGGTCAACGAATCACTGGCCGCCGCCAGTCAGGCGTTTGTCGCGTCCGGGATCGCCGGCGCGGCGAAGGATGTCTTTAATGTCTTTGCGGACAGCGCGGCGGTGGCGATGGATTTCGAGAAGTCGATGTCGTCGTTAGAGGCGATATTGGGGGCTACATCCGAGGAGATGAATATTTTGAAATCCGTCGCCGGGGAAGCGGGGCGGACGACGGTATTCAACGCGGAGGAGATCGCCGGGTCGTTCAAGTATATGGCGGTGGCCGGTGAGGACACCAGCCGGATGCTGGACAGCATGAACGGGATCGTCAATCTGGCGCAGGGGTCCGGGCTGGACTTGGCGCGGACGGCGGAGATCGTCGCGGACAGCCTTGAGGCGTTCGGGCTGGCGGCGAAGGATACCGATCATTTCGCCAACGTGCTGGCGGCGACCACCAACGTGGCCAACGTGGAGGTCGGGCAGCTGGGCGAGACGCTGAAATATGCGGCGCCGATGGCGTCGGCGCTGGGATTTTCGATTGATGATATGTCGGTCGCTATGGCGCTGATGGCGAATAACGGGGTCAAGGCCAGTCAGGCCGGCACATCGCTGCGGGCGGCTTTGACAAGGCTCGTGTCGGAACCCAAAGCGGCGGCGGAGGCTATGGATGAATACGGCATTTCCATCACCAACGCGGACGGGACAATGAAATCTTTTGCGGAGATCGTCGAGATTTTGCGGGACCGGTTCTCGGATATGACTGCGGCGCAGCAGGGCGCCGCCGCCGCGGCCATTTTCGGGCAGAACGCCATGTCGGGGATGCTGGCGGTTGCTCGGTCTACTGAGAAGCAGATGGACGACGCGTCGGAGGCTATCTACGGGGCGGACCGGGCGTTCTACGGGCTGGGCGCGGCGGCCGGGATGGCCAAGACGGCAACCGACAATGCCCGGTCGGCGCTGCAGATCATGAACAACGCGAGCAACGATTTCCGGATGGCAGTCGGGGAGGCGCTGACGCCGACGATAAAGGATTTGGCGAATGCCGGGGCGGACGCGTTCCGGTGGGCGGCGGATTTCGCCCGGGATAACCCGGAGATCGTCAAGGCAATTACGGTGTTCGCCGGGACGATCGCTCTTGCTACGGCGGCGCTGGCGGCGTATACGGTGGCGGCCAAGGCGGTAAAGGTGATAAATATCGCGCTGTCCGGGTCGTTCGCTCCGATTATGCTGGGGGTCACGGCGGTTGCGGGGGTTTTGGCGCTGTTTGCGGCGGCGGAGAAATCCGCCGAGCAGGAGGTACGGGAGCTTTCTGCGGCGTCGCAGGAGCAGTATTATCAGATGAAGGATCTGGAGGATGAGTATAACCGGGTCGAGGACGCTATGGGCGAGACATCGGTGGACGCGCAGCTGTTGAAGCGTGATCTGGACGACGCGACGGCGGCGTTTGAGAACAATAAGATATCCGCGGAGGAAGCGCGGATAGCGCACAAAAAGTATATGGATGAATACGAGGAATATAAGAAAACGCGTGATGAATCGCTTGTTGCTACTCAAAAAGAAGGTCAAAGCCTTATCAATCTGGCTAATGAACTGGATAGATTAATTGGCTTACAGAGCGATGACGCGGGGATTAAACAACAGATACTTGGCATTGTTGATTTACTCAATAAAGCTATGCCGGAGCTTGCCCTTTCTTTTAATGAATTTGACAATTCGTTGAATAAAGGTGTTGATGCAGTTAAAGCCGTTGTTGAAGCGGAGGCCGCCCGGCGGAAAAACGCTAAAGATTTCGAGATTATGATCGCGGCACAACAAAGATACAACAGTATGATAGATGATGAAGCAAATGCGCTTAAAAACGTCAACGCTGCCAGGGAAAAGCTCACTAAAGCGAAAGCGGATTATGACGCCATTGTGGAAAAGGAAGAGAACCGAGAAGATTCTACCTTTATGCGAGACACTAACGCATTTAAGGAAGATATGCAAAGAGTTAGCGACGCGTATGATGCCGCCGGTAATGAATTGAAAGATCTTGAAGCTGCGCATAAAAATATTACAGATTCAATGCGGGCTGAAAAAGCGATAGTTGATCACTTGAGCGGGGCGGTCGCTACTTATGAAGAAAACATCGGCGAGCTGGAACCCGCACTCAATAACTATAAGACGGAAATGGATAACTTAGCGAAGGCTTACGGGGAGGCTTATGTTGCCGCTTACAAGAGTATTTCCGGGCAGTATCAGCTGTGGGAGAAAGCGGCGGAGGTTGTCGTTGTCAGCGCGGAGGAGATCAATACGGCGTTGGAGAGCCAGGCGAAGTATTGGCAGAGCTATAACGAGAATCTCGGAGGATTGGCTGACCGGACGGGCGATATAGAGGGCTTGCAGGAGATGCTTACCAGCTTCGCGGACGGGAGTAAGGAGAGCGTCAACGCGGTCGCGGGGATGGCGGAAGCGAATGATGACGATCTCAAAAAGATGGTCGCCAACTGGCAGAAGGTGCAGGAGGAACATGGGTTGGTCGCCGGCAGTTTGGCCGAATTGGAGACGGATTTCGCTGAAAAGATGGCGGCGATCAGCAAGGAGCTTGCGGATGCGGTGTCGGCGATGGATCTCAACGCCGAAGCGGTCACAGCCGGGAAATATACTGTACAGGGGTTTATCGACGGCGCGGAGGGGATGCTTCCGGCGGTGTTGGCTGCGTACAAAAAGATTGCCGGTGTTGCGCAGACGGCGCTGACTATGTACGATTTATCTGCAAAAATGCCGGAAATACCCCAATATAGCGGGCCTAAGCTGCACGGCTCCCATGCGGACGGGCTGGATTTTGTGCCGTGGGACAATTATCTGGCGCTGCTGCATAAAGGGGAGCGGGTGCTTACGGCGGCGGAGAACGCGGAGGTTAGCCGGGCATATACGGAGTATGCTATGCTGGCGCCGCAGGCGATGGCGGCGATGGCGGCGGTCAGCGCGCAGTCGAGGGGCGCGGCGGTGGCGGCGAACAGCGGCGGCGGCGGATTGAATATCGAGGATATGACCATTTCTCCGCAGTATCATATATCCGGCGCTCAGAATACATCTGAAATGCAGGCGGTATTTGACCGAAACAATGAAAATCTGCGGGAGATTATAATCGAGACGATGCGTGATCATGCAGACGATACCGCGAGGAGGGTTTACGATTGATGACTTATATTACCCGTCAGGGAGATATGTGGGATCTGATCGCCCATACCCAGCTCGGGGATGCCGCGCACATCGATAAAATCATGAATTTGAACCGGCAGTATCGGGCGTATTATATTTTCCCGGCGGGGATCGAGCTGGAGCTGCCGGCGGTTTCGCCGGGGGTTGTGGATGAGATGCCGCCGTGGCGGTTGGTGGCGGGGTAAAAAAAAGGCGGGGTAAAAAAATAAAACTGTTCTTGACAGAAGCAGCCTTATTTGTTAGAATCTTTCCAGCAGCAATTTTGCTGCGGTTAGCAAGAGGAAAGAGCCGGCGCGGTGCAGGACGTTTGCGTCCTGCTGTTCACCACCCGAAAGGGGGTGAGGCTGATGGACTCGAATCAAATGATACTGTACATAACCATTGTGTTATTGTTAATGATCATTGTCCGGGACAAAAGCAAATGACTGCCCCCGCTCGTCAAAGTTGGGCAGTCATTTTAACCTGTTCATCTTAGACCAGCCGTAACGGCTGCTCCTCTTGCTATTCTTATTATATGCGAGAAAATCATATTTGTCAAGTCCATGAAAGTCCATGAAAGACGCCTGATCAAAGGCGTCTTTTTATGACGAGGTGCATCATGAGCGATATCAATCAGGCGCGGCGGGTGCGGGCGGAAATCTTTTTTCAGGGCGTGGATATCACCCGGTCGTTAGAAAAATACCTCATATCCGTTACCTATACCGATAACGAGGAAGATGAAACAGACGATCTGCAGATACGGATTCATGACCGGGACGGGATATGGCTTGAGAATTGGCTTGTGGACGCGCTTGAGGCGGCAGACAGGGTAAACACCTCCGCTCCGCCGATAACCGCCCATGCGGCTGTTGCAACGGCAAAAATGTATAAGGTAATGTCTAATACCGGATTGTATGTGCGCAGCGGGCCGGGCGGCGGTTACGGCAGCATCGGGACATTAGTGTGGGGAGCGCAGATCACGGTTAAATCCATTTCCGGCGGGTGGGCTTGCATAGATTTTCGCGGGAAAACAGGATACGTCAGCGCACAGTACATATCGGAAATTTTGGTCAGCAACCCGG
>WRDE01000019.1 GCA_009783605.1 Oscillospiraceae bacterium | reverse complement strand
GCCTGTGCCACGCAGTATTCCTCGGAATATATGGACGTGGAGGTGCGCCGGGACGGCAAGCGGTTCACCCTCCATTTTGAGCGGGGCGAAAACGTCGGCGGACTGAAGCAGGAGCCGTATGCCAAAAAAGACACCGGCACCGTGATCCGCTGGAAGCCGGATCTGGACGTGTTCACCGACATCGCGGTGCCGGCGGAATATTTCCGCGACACCCTCAAACGCCAGTCGGTGGTCAATCCCAACCTGCTGTTCATCCTGCGCACCCAGGTTGGAAAGGGCTTCGAGACCGAAGAATTCTGTTATCCCAACGGCATCGCCGACTATATCAACGAGATAACCGGCGACCACCGGCTGACCGAAATCCAGATCTGGAGCGCCGAGCGCAAGGGCCGCGACCGGCCGGACAAGCCGGAATACAAAGTGAAATTTCAAATAGCGTTTTGCTGTTCCAACAAGGTCAATCTGACCGAATACTACCATTGCTCCAGCTGGTTAGAGTACGGCGGCGCGCCGGAAAAAGCGGTGCGGTCGGCCTTCGTCGCCCAGATTGACGCCTATTTAAAACAGGCCGGCCGTTATCTCAAAAATGAAAGCAAGATTACTTTCGCGGATATACAGGATTGCTTAGTGTTGATCTCGTCCTCCTTCTCGACCCTGACCTCCTTCGAAAACCAGACAAAAAAAGCCATCAACAACAAATTCATCCAGGAGGCGATGACGGAATTTCTGCGGCATTCTATAGAGGTATATTTCCTCGAAAATAAGATCGAGGCGGACAAATTCACCGATCAGGTGCTGATCAATAAACGCAGCCGGGAAAAGGCCGAAACCACCCGGCTCAACCTGAAAAAGACGCTGGCGACCGGCAGCGATCTCGCCTCCCGGGTCCAGAGCTTTGTCGACTGCCGCTCCCATCAGGTGGAGGAGCGGGAGCTGTTTATCGTGGAGGGCAAATCGGCGATGGGCGCCTGCGTCCAGGCCCGCAACCCGGATTTCCAGGCGATCATCCCGGTCCGCGGCAAGATCCTCAACTGCCTCAAGGCCGAATATGACAAGATCTTTAAGAACGAGATCATCACCGATTTGATCAAGGTGCTGGGCTGCGGCGTTGAAGTAAGCGGCAGAGCAAACAAGGCCAACAAGGATCTCGCCACCTTCGACCTGTCGGCGCTGCGATTCGCGAAGGTTATCATCTGCACCGACGCCGACTATGACGGCTTCCATATCCGGACCATGATCCTGACCATGCTGCACCGGCTGACCCCGACCCTGATCCAGGAGGGGCGGGTCTATATCGCCGAAACGCCGCTCTACGAGATCAACACCAAAACCGACACCTATTTCGCCTACAACGACAGCGAAAAAGCGACGGTGATTGATAAGATCAACAATCAAAAATATACGATTCAACGTTCCAAGGGATTGGGCGAAAACGATCCGGAGATGATGTCGCTGACCACCATGAACCCGGCCACCCGCCGGCTGATCAAGGTGGAACCCACCGACGCGCAGGCCACCTCCGAGATGTTCGAGCTGCTGCTGGGGGATAATCTGGCGGGGCGGAAGGAGTTTATCGCCGAGTATGGCGGAGGGTATCTGGAGATGCTGGACCTTTCGTAGAGCGAAGAACGAAATGTACAATGTATAATGAACTACAGCAGCGGCTTGTTCCGGCTTAACGAGTGCAGATAATAATTATTGGGCTTTTTTATCAATTCCTTCGCGATTGCCAGCAGCGCGATGAAGGCGGGATTCGGATTGCATGCGTATACCTTTTGAACGGTATCGTCCAATTCGATCTCCGATTCTATGATGAGTTTATACTTTTTTAAGGATGCAAGGATGCTGTCGGTTTTTTCGGCGCCAATCCCCCATTTCTTTTCAAAAAGCTTCGGCGTAAACGCTTTATTTTCTCTTTGATATAAAAAAAATAAACTATTTAAAGCATCTTCGTCTCCGAGAAAGTTAAATAAATCCCGGTATTCTTCTACCGAAAACAGCCCGTTTTTCCATCCCGTTTCCGGCTCAGGCAGGATGATAAAATACTGCATATCCTCAATCAAAGACATGAGCGTGATCCCGCTGTCGAATATCATCTGGGAATGGACATAACCGTTTCTGTTCCGCTCGTTGATGTTTTCAATAGTGGCCTCTGAAATATTCATGGAGCCGTATAACGCTTTTTCAACCGTCCAGCAATACTCAAAAGCCGCCGGCATCCGCTGTTCCTGTTCAAAGGAAGCGATGTGTTTCGCCGTTTCGGTTTCGATATCGCTGTAATCGCCGACGCTCCGGCCGAACAGCCTGTCGATCGAGACGTTGAAATAGTCGGCGATGGACGGCAGCAGCTCGGTGTCCGGCGTTCCGCCGCATTCCCATTTGGACACCGCCTGGGTGGAAACGCCGACTGTTTTTGCCAGTTCCTCCTGTGTTGATCCCTTTTCTTTTCGCAAAACGGATATGTTTTTGCCGATAGCTTGAATGGACATCATAAACACTCCTTTATATTTTATTGACGTATCTGCCGCTTATATTGTATATCAAATTTGAGTTGAATGCAATCGAGACGATATTGCGGAAATCAACCGGCGGTTGCGGTTGACGTATATATGCAAATTATAATTGGCAAGGAGAGCCGCCATATGCCCAGAAAACCGAAAACCTCCCGCGCCGAATCCGGGTTACCGGATAACGCCCATATCGCCGGCGCCGGTCTGGTGGAGAGCCAGCCGATCACCCAGACGTTAGAGAGCAATTTCATGCCCTACGCCATGAGTGTCATTATGTCCCGGGCGATTCCGGAGATCGACGGGTTCAAGCCCTCCCACCGCAAGTTGCTGTATACCATGTATAAGATGGGGCTGCTGACCGGCCCGCGCACCAAATCCGCCAACATTGTGGGCCAGACGATGAAGTTCAACCCCCACGGCGACGCCGCGATCTATGAGACGATGGTGCGGCTCTCCCGGGGGTATCAGGCGTTGCTGCACCCCTATGTGGATTCCAAAGGCAACTTCGGGCGGGCCTATTCGTCGGATATGGAGTATGCCGCCGCGCGGTATACCGAGGCGAAGTTAGATCCGATCGCGGCCGAGCTGTTTGCGGATATTGATAAAGACACTGTAGATTTTGTAGATAACTACGACGCGACGCTGACCGAGCCGACGCTGCTGCCGGTGGGGTTTCCGTCGATTTTAGTCAACAACAACATCGGCATCGCGGTCGGCATGGCCTGTGCAGTTTGTTCCTTTAACCTCCGGGAGGTCTGCGAGACCACCATCGCGCTGATCAAAAAGCCGGACCACGATATCGCCGCCACCCTGAAAGCGCCGGATTTTCCCGGCGGGGGTTTGGTGGTGTATAACCGCGCGGAATTGGAAAATATTTATGAAACCGGCCGCGGCAGCGTAAAGGTGCGGGCGGTATATACCTATGATAAAGCCGCCAACTGCATAGATGTGACCGAGATCCCCTCCACCACCACCGTCGAGGCGATCATCGCCAAGCTGACAGAATTGGTAAAAAACGGCAGAGTCAAAGAGGTTTCGGATGTCCGCAATGAAATCGGATTAAAGGGGCTGAAGATCACCATCGACCTCAAACGCGGCGTCGACCCGGACAAGCTGATGAACCGGCTGTTTGCGATAACGCCGTTAGAGGACAGCTTTTCCTGCAATTTCAACGTGCTGATCGCCGGCGCGCCGCAGGTGCTGGGGGTCCGGCGGCTGTTGGAGGAATGGACCGCTTTCCGCACCGAATGTGTCCGCCGCCGGGTGTATTTTGATCTGCAAAAAGCCAAGGACAAGCTGCATCTGCTGCGGGGATTGGCCAAGATCCTGTTGGATATCGACAAAGCCATCGCCATTGTCCGCGGCACTGAGGAAGAGGCGGAGGTGGTGCCGAATCTGATGATCGGGTTCGGTATCGACGAGGTGCAGGCGGAATACGTGGCCGAGATCCGGCTGCGGCATCTCAACCGCGAATATATCCTCAAGCGCACCGAGGAGATCGCGTCTTTGGAAAAGACTATCGATGAATTGGAGAGCATCCTCAAAAACCCGGCGAAGGTGAAAGGTATCATCATCGACGAGCTGCAAAGGATCATGAAAAAATATGGCCAGGAACGGCGCAGCCAGCTGCTCTATGCCGCCGATATCGAGGAATCGGCGGCCGAAGCGGAGGAGGAGGTCCCTGACTATCCCTGCACCCTCTTCTTCACCGCCGGCGGGTATTTCAAAAAAATCACCCCCCAGAGCCTGCGGATGGCGGCGGAGCAGAAGCTCAAGGAGGGCGACCGGGTGATCCAGACGGTGGAGGCGGGAAACAGCCGGGAGCTGCTGTTCTTTTCGGACAAGGGCACCGTGTATAAGGCCCGGGCCAACGATTTCGCCGACACCAAAGCCAGCGCGATGGGGGATTTTGTCGCGACAAAATTGGGTTTCGACGAGGGAGAATCGGCGGTATATATGGCGGTCACGACGGATTTTACCGGATACATGCTGTTCTTTTTCGCCAACGGCAAGGCCGCCAAGGTGGAGATGAGCACCTACGCCACCAAGCAGAACCGCCGTAAGCTGATCGGCGCCTATTCCGACAAATCGCCGGCCGCCGCCATCTTCCATATCCAGCAGGACCGGGAGTTTATGTTAGAATCCACCTCCGGGCGGCGGTTGATCGTCCACACCGGCGCCATCTCCCCGAAAACCACCCGCAACACCATCGGGGTGCAGGCGCTGTCGGTTAAGGGGCAGCACCGCCTGAAAGGGGTCATTCCCTTTGAAGAGGGCATGGTGGCAAAATCCAACCGCTACCGGACAAAATCACTGCCGGCCGCCGGTTCGCTGCCGTCGCAGGAGGATATCGGCGAGCAGATAAATTGGGATAAATTGTAAATATTATAAACAGTCTTGCGGATAGAGGATATATGATATTGATCCACAAGACGTTACTTATGGAATAATACAGATAACAAATATATAATATAATGAACAATTATTAAATATTTTTATAAAACAATTGATTTTTATCTTTATATGTGGTATACTTTATACAAGATGAATAGAAATGGAGAGGTTTGTTATGCTTTCTACGGACTTTATTAAACAGTTAAAACAGAGCAATGTCAGCGTCGATAAAGAAAAAACCATCGCCCGCGTGAAAGCGCTGTGGCAGAGTACTTCCAACGCGGGCAAACAGCAGCTGCTGGAACTGGCGGATATCTCCCGGGCGACCATCTACCGGATCTATAACACCGGCGTTATTTCGGTCAAAACAGCGGTCCCGCTAGCCATGGTGCTGGGCGGCGACCCCTATTATCTCGCCGGAAAAACCGACGAGGCCGCCGCATACAGCGACGAGCTGATTAAATCCTTTCTGGTGGAGCACGGGTACCAAAAGCAGTGGGAAGCCTTTGAAAAGGGAGCAAAAAAAGGCAAACGCGGCAGAAAACCGAAAAAGGATAAGGAAGCTGAAATAGCCGCCGCCGAGCAGATACCGGAACCGGTGGAGGATATTGTGGAGGATCCTGCCGAGGATGTTACCGGCGATGTTGCCGGCGAAGCCGGAGCAAATACATTAACGCATACATTGGAGGACGAGGACCTGCTGCTGCTTTTCAAAGCGGCACTGATAAAATCCAAAGCCGGTATTGATCAAGCCGCCGAAAAGGTAACCAAAATCACAGACCTGTTGATGTCGTAATAACCAACACATCATAAAAACGCCCCGCGGGGCGTTTTTGGTGCGCTCTAACACAATGTTGGGAAACCAGCTAACCAACACCTTTTGACCGCGTCAAAGATGCACAAGAAATATGTTCTCCAGTTTGCGAACTGGAGAACATATTTTTGTACTACGCTTTAACGCAATGTTGGGAAACCAGTTACTGCAATGGATGCAGCCAAAAAGATTGGGAACCGCCCAACTGCCACAATCTTTTTGGCTGACGGCGGTTAGGCGGTAATTGTAGCTGTAAAATAGTATCAGCAGATCAGATTGATGTGTACTTTGGGTGAAACCCATTGGGCGGGGGCGGGTCATTCATCTTCCAACCCAGAGGTGCAATGGGGACAGCGGACGGCTTTTTTCGGGATATCCGTGCAGCAAAACGGACAGCTTTTTTGTTCCGGCGCCTCTTCCGGCGGTTCGGATTTCCGCAGATCGGTCAGCCGGTTGATGAATTTGACCAAGAGAAAAACGACTAATGCCATGATCAAAAAATCAAATACCGCGGTGAGAAACGCGCCGTAATTAAAGGTTGTCACCTTGAGCTCGGCGGCTGTTTCAAGGGTTATCCGGTCTAAAGGCACATCGTCCGGATTGCGGATAATTAAAAAAAGATGTCCGAAACTGACATTACCTGTCAGCGCCCCGATCCAAGGCATGATCAAATCGTTGACCACCGAGGTGACGATTTTCTGGAAAGCGCCGCCGATGATGACGCCGACCGCCAGGCTGATAACGTTACCGCGCAGCACGAACATTTTGAACTCATTCAAGAATTTCCAGCTCTGTTTCTTCACTTTTTTCGTCTTTATCTTCATCCGACGGTTCCTCCTCACGAATGGATTCATCTAATCTGCGGCGGACCATAAGTCCGTCATAAGTAATCTTAAACCGCACCTTGCCGTTGAATACCTTGTCGCAATGCGAACAGACAAAAGCCGCGTTAAACTGGCGGCTGCGCAGCCGCCAGTCGCCGGCGCGTTCCAGCCACTCACCGCAATTCATACAGCGGAATTCCAATTCGACCGGGTCGATCATGGGATCCGACAGCTCGGAAATGTACCGCACCTTGAAAGTAAAGCGGTCATAAAACGCCTCGTCGGCTTTTAAGATGGCGGCGGCGGCCGTCTCCGGGTTGAAAAGCCGGCGGAATACCTGAGCGGTCAACAACGCGTCATCCAGCGCCCGGTGGAGATGGATGTCCTCAAAGGCAATACCCAGCATGTCACAGGCCAATCCGAGCCCGAGCTGCTGGCCGGGCGGACGCCTGAGCCGGTGCTGACAATAGGCCTGCGCATCCATAAAATATCTTAAAAAAGGCAGCCTCCGGTTCCGGAAAAAATAGCGGCAATTTTCTATCCAGACCAACAGATCGGTGGTGCTCCAGCTGAGAAAAACGAATTGCCGCCGGCCGATCCAGCGCTTAAACGCCGAAACGGCGCCGGCAAAAGTGAGGCCATCTTTCAATTCCTCCGGGCGGATACTCGACATATTGGTGACGATTTCGGACAGCTGTTTGCTGATAACCGGCCGGATCAGCGCGTGAAAAGTATCCACCTGCTCCAGCCGTTCATCCAGCATCACCGCGCCGATCTCAATGATCTCATTGAAATATCCGCAGGCTTTTTTGGAAAAAGCGCCGTTCCATTCGATATCGGTTATGATATAGTACATAGTATACACCACAGATTAGATATGATCACCTGTTTCCCGACCTTTTTACCCCATCTCTGCCAGCGGACGGCCGCCGAGGAGATGAAAATGCAGATGAAATACTGTCTGACCCGCCGAGAGGCCGTTGTTGGTGACGATCCGGTAATCCAACAAACCGAGAGAGGACGCAATCTCCGGGATCCGTGAAAAAATATACCCCACATCGCCGGCTGCGGCCTCATCCAACGCCGCAGCGCCGGCGATATGCCGCTTGGGGATCAGCAGCAGATGTACCGGCGCTTTTGGCACAATGTCCCAAAAAGCCAGCATCCGGTCGTCCTCATACACCTTTTTCGAGGGGATTTCGCCGGCAATGATTTTACAGAAAATACAGTCCATGTAAATGGCTCCTTTTTTATCTTTCAGGGATAAATCTCCCATACTTGAAATATTTTAACCTGACGCGGGCAACTATCCGAAACGCCGAAATCCGGGTCGTAATATGTCCCTCTAAAATATATCCCCCAATGCCCGTTTTCTTTTTTGAATTTGAACACGCCGTTTTCATCGGCAATAATCATCCGGATTATGCAGATATCCGGCAGCGGGACGTCCGGGTCGAATCGGGTGGATTTCGGCGCGTACCGGATCCCGTAATGGTCGAGCGCTTTTTTCAGGTGTTGTTTTGATGTGGACGCTCCGCGCATAAATTCGATGACCTCATCAAAATTAACGCCGGTCAGCATGGCTACGCAGGCGGGGCCGCAAAATGCGCCGGTTCTGTTATCGCCCTTTGTGTAATCATGTACATAACATATCGAATCAATTGTCCGGATGGGGCTATCTCGTTTCATTCGTTATGCAAATCCCCTCGCTATTTCAACATCCCGCCGACGATCCCGTCCACCGCCGCCAGCGCTTCGCCGACTTTGGCGGCGTCCTTGCCGCCGGCCATAGCGGAATCCGGCCGGCCGCCGCCGCGCCCGCCGCAGATTTCGGCTACCGCGCGGACAATATTGCCGGCGTGAGCGCCGGCGGCCACCGCCGCGGGAGAACAGCAGCAGGCGAAGGAGACGCTGCCGGGCTGACCGCTTGCGCCCGGCATGACCCCGGCCAGTACCGCTGCCAGCGCCCGTTCGCCGGCCAGATCCCGAAGCCGGTCGCACATGGCGCGCAGCGCATCCATGATGCGCGAGGTATCACCGCCGGCGTCAACCGCGGCCTTTACTACCAATATATTCCCCACCGTTACCGCCTGATCCAATAATCCGTCAACCTGAGAGGCGGCTATTTTGCTTTTCAGCTCCTCGCAGGTCCGTTGGGCGGTTTTCAATTCGGCGGTCAGCTGCGCCGCCCGGCGGGCGATGTCTTCGGGGTTCGAAGCCTTCATCGCTTCGGCAGCTTCAGTCATCAATTGTTTTTGGTGATAAATTAATTGTAAAAAGTTTTCTCCGGTCACCGCTTCAATACGGCGTACGCCGGCCGCCACCGAGGATTCCGACAAAATCCGGAACAGGCCTGTTTTGGCGGTGTTGTCCACATGGGTGCCGCCGCATAGCTCCATCGAAACCCCCGGAACCTGTACCACCCGGACGACGTCACCGTATTTTTCGCCGAACAGCGCCATTGCGCCGAGTTGTTTGGCCTCTTCAATCGGCATCTCGCGGATATCGGTGTCGATCCCGGCTAAGATCCAGCGGTTCACCAACCCTTCCACCGCAGCCATCTCTTCGGCGGTCAGCGCCGAAAAATGGGTGAAGTCGAACCGCATGACCTTTTCGTTGACCAGCTGGCCCGCCTGCTCCACATGACTGCCCAGAACCTGCCGCAGCGCTGCCTGGATCAGATGGGCGGCGGTATGGTTACGCATGACCGACAGCCGGAAGGATTCGTCTGCCGCCGCGGTGATTTCATCGCCGGAGGTGAGGGTACCCTGCCGGACCTCGCCGCTGTGAACCGTCAGACCGCCGGCGGTTTTAAAGGTATTCTGCACCTCAAAAATAACCGATTCACTGACGAGCTGGCCGATATCACCGGTTTGGCCGCCGCTTTCGGCGTAAAACGGGGTGGTATCCAATACCACCAACGCCGTGTCGCCGTCGGATACCGACGTGACCTGTTGGTTATCGGCCACCAACGCGGTCACCCGCGCCGGGGAAGAAAATTGCTGATAACCGGTAAACCGGCTGGCGGGGAGGTTTCCCAACGCTTCGATACCGCCCTTCCACCCTTCGGCACCGGCATTCTTCCGGGCGGCCCGCGCCCGTTCCCGCTGCTCCGACATCAAGGAATTGAACGCGTCCTCGTCCACCGACAGCCCCCGTTCCTCCAAGATATCCCGGGTCAGATCCAGCGGAAAACCGTAGGTATCGTACAGCTTGAACGCGTCCCCGCCCGGCAGGACTTTGCCCGGCAACTGCCCCAGCATCTCCTCCAACAGCGTCAGCCCGGCGTCGATGGTTTTGCCGAAGCTCTCCTCCTCCACCCGGATCAGCTTGACGATCAGCTCCTGTTTTTCGCGCAGTTCGGGGTAGGAGGGATTTTCGGCGATGACCGTCTCACATACCTTATATAAGAACGGTTCGCGGATGCCCCGCAGCCGGCCGTGCCGGGCGGCCCGCCGGAGCAGCCGCCGGACCACATAGCCGCGCCCCTCGTTGGAGGGCATGACCCCGTCGCCCAGCATAAAGGTCGTCGACCGGATGTGGTCGGTGATCACCCGCAGTGAGATATCTGCCGCCTCATCGGCGCCGTAGGTCACGCCGGCGATCTCGCTGACATGCCCCATGATCTTGCGGACGGTGTCCACCTCGAACAGGTTGTTGACCCCCTGGGAGATGCAGGCCAGCCGCTCTAATCCCATGCCGGTGTCGATGTTGGGGCTGGCTAACGGCGTATAGCTGCCATTGCCGTCGGAATCGAATTGGGTGAAAACCAAATTCCAGAATTCCACATACCGGTCGCAGTCGCAGCCGGGCGCGCAGTCGGGGGAACCGCAGCCATGCTCCGCGCCGCGGTCATAGTAGATCTCGGAGCAGGGACCGCAGGGGCCGGTGCCGATTTCCCAAAAATTGTCAGCTTTCCCTAACCGTACCATCCGGGCCGGATCGACGCCGATCTCTTTGGTCCAGATGTCATATGCCTCGTCGTCATCTAAATAGACCGAAACATAGAGCCGCTCGACCGGCATCTCCATCACGTCGGTCGCAAATTCCCACGCCCAGCCGCAGGCCTCGCGCTTGAAATAATCGCCGAAGCTGAAATTGCCGAGCATCTCAAAATAGGTGCCGTGGCGGGCGGTCTTGCCAACCCGTTCGATATCCGGCGTGCGGATGCATTTCTGGCAGGTGGTGACCCGCCGGTTCGGCGGCGTCAGTTCGCCGGAAAAATACTTTTTCATCGGCGCCATCCCGGAATTGATCAGCAGCAGTGATTTGTCCCCCTGCGGCACCAACGAAAAGCTGGGCAGCCGCAGATGCGCCTTCGACTCAAAAAAGGCAAGGTATCGCTCGCGCAGTTCATTCAAACCGGTCCACTTCATGATTGTTCATCCTCTCATTTTTGTTGTAAATGTTATAATTGTAGGAACAGAAAAGCCGCCCCAAAGCATGGGACGGCAAAAACCGCGGTACCACCCAATTGAAACAGGCTTGCCGTAAGCGAAGCTGTACGTTTGGCGCGTGACGGGTTTATCACGCTTAAAACGCTTATCGCAGACAAAACTATAACTCTCGAAAATTCCTTAACGCGGAGAAACGTTGCTGTTATGCTGCCGGTATCGCGGTTATGCGGCACTTGATGTCCTGCGAATTTCGCACAGACGCCATACGGATTCTGTACAGATGCCATGTGGATCCCACAGAAACGCCGCACCGCCTAAACGCGGAACAAACCGGACCGGTAGTTGCAGCAAAGGCTCGGGAGTGGCTCCCCGTGATTTTCATAAACCGCATTCCAGCGCACAGATGCAAGAATACATGTGCCGCGGTTTTCTCTGGATTCAAATCAACGGGTTCTTTCCTTCATCGCCGAAATATTTATATCAGTATATACCATGCCGACAGGGTTTGTCAACATTTTATTTTAAAATCCGCCGCTGTGCTGTTGTACAGGCAGGGGCACCATAAACGGCGTCCCTGCAATTAACTAAACTCTTATACTATCAACAATCAAAATTATACAATAAAATATTCCCGCCACTTGGCCAATGATTTTTCGCCGATCCCGTCGATATTGAGCAATTCCTCCACCGCCGAAAAACCGCCGTGGGTTTCCCGGTAACGGATGATCTTGCCGGCGGTAACAGTGCCGATGCCGTTGATAGACATCAATTCTTCGGCAGTGGCGTAGTTGAGATTAAGCTTGCCCGGCGGATGAGACGTCTTGGCGGAAGAAGGTTCGGAGGAATCGGGAGAAGATTGAGGAGAGTCGGGCGGAGATTCAGAAGAGTTGGGCGGAGATTTAGAAGAATTGGGTGGAGGTTGAGAAGAATCGGATGGGGGCGTAGAAGAATCAAGCGGAGATTTAGTAAAACCGGAAGAAGGGTTGTCGGATGGGGAAGAATCAGGGGAAGCTGCGGGATTGAATATCGCCGCGGTTGCCGGCGTGTCTTCGCCGGCCGGCCGTACCGGCGCGAAATCCGGCAGCGTGGCCAACGAAACAAAAACCACCGCGGCCAGCAGCAGGCCGGACAGCGACCAGAGAATGATTTCGGCTTTTTGCTGGTTCATGGGAAAGATCCTTCTTTTTAAATATGTGGATACGGAGCCTCGTTGTTTGTACGCCCCACCAAATAATCAATACTGGTATGATAAAAATCTGCGATTTTAATCATAATGGAAATGGGGATATTTAAATTTCCAAGTTCATAATCCGAATATGTCGTCTGGTGTATATTCAGATAATCGGCCATGAAAGATTGTGTAAGATCCTTATCTTCGCGCAGATTGCGTATCCTTTCGTATGACATAACAATCACCCCTGATTATTATGCAATAAGGGATAATGTCTTATCACATTATAAGGGAAATTCCCTTATAGATATGTTGGAGATGGAAAGAATCTATGCGGCTATCCTTTGTCGTTGCCAAATAATACCAAATGAACCTTCCCGACCCAAGGGTCGGGGTATTTCGCGGGAACTGGGCGGCATAGCCGTCCATGGTCGCTTAAGCGACCATGCCGGAACGCCCCAAGGGTCGGGGAATTAGACCCGGAGAGATTAATACAAAAAACGGAACGGTCACAGACCGTTCCCTACAAAAAAAGAGTTTACATAATTCGTTTAACTGTCAACCGCCAACTGTCAACTGTCAACTCTCAACTGTCAATCAACCTCTCTCCACCCGCTCCACGCCGTATATTTTTTTCAGCCGCTGGCAGACGGATTGTAAATGCTGTAAATCGTTGACCTCCACCGTCATGGTGATTTCCACCTGATCGCTGTTGGTGTCCCGGGTGTTGATGGCGAAAATCATCACATGCATCGCCGCCAGCTGTGTGGTCACGTCCGCCAGCAGCCCGATCCGGTCGAAGGCGTGGACGACCAATGTCGTCTTGTATGAATTTTTCGCCGTTTCGGCCCAATGGGCCGGCACCCAGCGTTCCGGTTCAGCGCTGGCCGCCATATCCCGCGGCACATTGGTGCAGTCAGTTTTATGAATCGATACGCCGTACCCGCGGGTGATAAACCCGATAATATGATCGCCGGGCAGCGGATTGCAGCAGCGGGAAAACTTGACAAGGCAGTCGTCCATATTGTCGATAATGACACCGCCGGAATTGAGCCGGGTCCGTGCAGGGGATGAAATTACATTTTCTACATCAAATTCTTCAATTTTAGCAATCTTCTGGTATTCCTCCCGG
>WRDE01000018.1 GCA_009783605.1 Oscillospiraceae bacterium | reverse complement strand
CGACGGCCAGCCCGCCCAGCCGGGATTTGAGCTGGTGTTCGACGAATGGTGCACCGTCACCCTCGAGTTCGACGGCATCGTCAATGTGTTCAACAACAAGAGCGCCGCCGAATCCGGCGAAAGAGCCCTAACCATCGTGGATATCGCCAACTGGGGCAGCGAAAGCGAGCACGTCTATATCCGCGATATCCGCATCTATACCGAGGATGAAAACGGCGATGTGGATAAAGAAGTGTCCATCGTGTTCAACAAACCGGGCGTCATCAAGGAAGAGCTGGAAGCGTTGATCGCTGAAGGCGATGATATCGTTGCGCATGCGGATTGGTATTTACAGGATACCAGATGGACCCAGTTTATAAACGCGCTGGCCACCGCGAAACAGCGGTATGAAGACCCCAACGCGACCCAGTCCCAGGTCGATAATGCGGCGCAAACCCTGCGCAGCACGATTGATAGCCTGAATCCGGTCAAAACAGCCTTTGCGGACCTGGCTCCGGCGACCGTCGAATATCAGCACGGCAAAGAGTTCAAGGGCGAACCCAATCTTGTCTGGGGAACGGCTCCGGATGAGACCAAGGCTTTCAAATTGGCCAAACATAACGACGGGTTCAGCTTTAAGCTCAATAAAAATGTGTTCAGAGGCAACGAAAAGGTATATCTCATCATCGAAGCCTGGTGGCCGGCGGATAAAGCCTATGCGGCAGAGGATGCCGGCGGCAGCGGTACCCGGGTATGGGCGGAATGGAATCCCGGCCCGAACTTCAACCTGCCCAACGGCGAGAGCCGCCGCTTTATCTGGTCGATCGACACCCCGGAAACCACCACCGGCGTCCAAACCGGCAAATGGGTCAACTTGGTGGGTGAGCTCACCGGTTCCCAGCTGAATCCGGGCGCCAGAATCGACGTGAAATTCTGGGCCGCCGGCAACGAAGACGGCCCGGGTGACGACTATGTGTTAGTGCGGAAGGTCGTGCTGAGCACGACAGCTGCTCCTCCGGATGTTGATTTCGCCAAGCTGGATGCCGCTATCGCCAACGGTGAAGCGAAACTGGCTTCCGCGGGGATAGCCAAATATTGCGACCTTTCGGTGAATAATCTGAAAGGCGCGGTCGCTGACGGTAAAACGATAAGAAATACCGCGACCGCTCAGGTTCCGGTCGATGCCGCCGAAGCAAAGATAAACGCCGCGTTGGTTGAGACGACCGCTATGCGGTTGAAGGGCGACATCGACGGCGACGGTCTTGTCAAGATCGACGACGCCCGTGTGCTGCTCCAGCATTTAGTCGGAAAGAAGCTCATCACCGACATGATTTCCCTGTCGGCCGCGAAAGTTGATCTTGCCCAGACGAACCTCACTGTAGGCGATGCCCGCGTCCTCCTGCAATTCATAGTCGGCAAGGTTACCGCGCTTTAATTGATAACCAACACATGCACAATAAATATGTTCTCCAGTCTGCGGACTGGAGAACATATTTTTGTGGTGCGTTTTAACGCAATTTTGGGAAACCAGCTAACCAACACATACACAAGAAATATGTTCTCCAGTCTGCGGACTGGAGAACATATTTTTGTTCTGCGCTTTAACACAATGTTGGGAAACCTGCTAACCAACACATCATAAAAACACCCCGCGGGGCGTTTTTGGTGCGCTTTAACACAATTTTGGGAAACCAATGGGTTTTTGCACCCAATTAGAATCAGCGAACAGGCGACGTAATCGGGGCTCGTGCGCTAAAGCGCGACTTCGCCTGTGCGTTGATTCCACCCGATTACGAACAGCGAACAGGCGACGTCGCGCCCGCAGGCGCACGAGCCCCGATCACGAGCCCCGAACATCACTAAAAATCGAAAAATTCATGATGAAAATCAATAAAAACCGATTGAAACGCGACAACAATGGTTTGGAAACGGGCGGAAATTTGGGTAGTATCTCTAAAAAGGTTTAAGTGTTTTACGATAAATTTCGTCAGAATTCCGAATTGTGCAATAGTTACAGAAAAGTGGCTTGATTTATATCGATTTATATAGTATAATATCTGCCATAGACCCCGGAAAAAATACATCGACTGCCGAAGCCCTCTGAAGAAAGGATGGATATTTCGATGCAGAAGATTGTGGATATAACCGATCTGAGCCAGCCGGTAAAACGGCCGAAAAAAGGATATCTGTTCTGCAAGCGGGCGTTGGACATTCTGATGTCGCTGACGGTCATGGCGGTGCTGCTGCCGTTGAGCGCTGTGATCGCCGTGATTGCCGCGTGGGACACCAAGGGTTCGCCGCTGTTTGTGCAGCAGCGGATCGGCCGTAATCTGAAACCCTTCAAGGTGCTGAAATTCCGGACGATGAAGACGAATGCGCCGGCGGATAAACCGACCTATCTGCTGGATAACCATGACCGGTATATATCCCGGGTCGGACGGTGTATCCGCAAGCTCAGTTTGGATGAAATCCCGCAGCTGCTGAACATATTAAAAGGCGATATGAGTTTTGTCGGGCCCCGGCCGGTGGTGGCGGGGGAGACCGAATTGATCCGGCTGCGAAACCGGATCGGCGCGGATATTGTACGGCCCGGCCTGACCGGCCTGGCGCAGATCAGCGGCCGCGACAATGTGCCGGTACGCCGCAAAGCGTATCTCGACCGGGTGTATGTGGATTCGATGTGTATGCGCGCCGACGCCCGGATACTGCTGAAAACGGCGGTGCATGTGCTGACCTCCCGGGGTATCAAAGAGGGCGCCAATCCCCGGATCGCAGGGACCGAACGGTATAAGGACGCGGATCATAAGGCGATTTGAGCGTTGACCAATAAGTGAGCGGCGCAGTTTGACGGCTGGGTCGTTTTTGTACGGTTTATCAAAAGGTGATAAGGAGAACGGTCATGAAGAAGACATATAAAATCATACTGCTGGCCGTGGCGGCGGCGCTGTTTTTGGCGGTGGTTTCCCACAATCTGCTGATACAGACTAACAGCGCGTATAACGCACTGTTCGATAAACCGGTGTTTTCGCGGCTGACAAAAACCGATATGGACCGGATCGAGCGGATCGAAATCTGGGAGGACGGGAAAACCTGGATCTATACCGGAGAGATCAATTTTTTCCGCAGTATGACCTATGACGGCACAAAATGGGATAACCCGTTCTTCGAGAAAACAGTATATCACCTGCGGGTAATCATGCAAGACAGCGTGGAAGAAATCTATCTCGCCAGCCAGGGAGACGACCGCTTCGCCGTATCGTGTGAAGGCCGCTGGTTCTATGTCCGGGCGGAGGAGATGCTGGGCATAATTGATAATTGACAATGCGAATCACTGCCCACTAATCACTGCCCACTGACTACTTCTAACAACAGGAGGTATACCCCTATGAACCACCGCGTACTTGCCGTGGATCTCGGCGCGTCTTCCGGGCGGGCCATGTTAGTCAGCTGTACCGGAAATGCCATTGAGATGCAGGAAATACACCGTTTTGTCAACCAGCCGTTGGAGATCGGCGGCGCCGGCGCCGCTGCGCCTCATACGCTGTTTTGGGACCTCGATCTGCTGATCGGGGAGATCAAGCGGGCGCTGGTAATCGCCCGGGACCGGGATCTGCTGCCGGATTCCCTCGCCATTGACACCTGGGGGGTGGATTTCGGGCTGATCGGCGCCGACGGCAAGGTGATCCAAAACCCGGTCCATTACCGGGACGCCCGGACCGCCGGCATGATGGAGGAATGCTTCGCCCGGCTGCCCGCGGAGCGGCTGTATGCGCTGACCGGCGTCCAGTTTATGGAGCTGAACACGGTTTTTCAGCTGGCGGCGGCGGCAAAATACCGGCCGGAGCTGCTGGAACAGGCGCAGACGCTGCTGCTGATGCCGGATCTGCTGACCTACCTGCTGACCGGCCAAGCCGCGGCGGAATTCTCCATCGCCGGCACCACCCAGCTGTTGGATCCGGTGACCAAGGATTGGTGCGGCGAAATTTTCGACGCGCTGTCGCTGCCGAAGCGGCTGATGCCGCCTGTGGTGATGCCCGGCACGCCGGCGGGGGTGCTGCGGCGGGAAATCTGCGAGGAATTGGGGCTGCCCCCGATTCCGGTGGTCCGCACCGCCTCCCACGACACCAAAGCGGCGGCGGCGGCGGTTCCGGCAGTCACCGATGACTTTTTGTTTATCAGCCTCGGCACCTGGGCGATCATGGGGACCGAGCTGGCCGAACCCGTTATCAGTGATGCGGTGAAGAATGAAAATCTCACCAACGAGGGCGGCGCCGGCGGGGTCAGTCTGATGATGAAGACGATGACCGGCTGCTGGCTGCTGCAGGAGAGCAGAAGGCAGTGGCGGCGGGAAGGAAATGAACTGAGTTTCCCTGAAATCGAAAAATTGGCGGCCGAAGCGCCCCCGTTCCGCAGCCTGATCGACCCGGATCATCCCCGGTTCGCTCCGCCGGGCGACCTGCCGGGCGAGATCCGCGCCTATTGCGCCGAAACCGGACAGCCGGTGCCGCAGACAGTGGGGGAGACCGCCCGCTGTATCTATGAGAGCCTGGCCCTCTCGTTCCGCAAGAGCAAAGAACAGATCGAGCGCTGCACCGGCAAAACCTTCCCGGCCATCCACATCATCGGCGGCGGCAGCCAAAACCCGCTGATCTGCGAAATGACCGCGGCCGCCTGCGGAATACCGGTATATGCCGGGCCGGTGGAAGCGACGGTATTAGGCAACGCGGCGGTGCAATGGATAGCGGCGGACGCCGTAAAAGATATCGCCGCCGCCCGAAAATTGATCGCGGAGGCCTTTCCAATAAAAAAAGTGACGCCGATGGCAGTTGGCAGTTGGCCACTAATCACTGACCACTGACCACTAAAATCATAAAGTGACTTGTTTTTTATACAGTCCTATAGTATACTGTTACACAAAGAACGATAAACGGCTTATCGTTCAGAAAAAACATAAAAAAGAGAAAGGTGAGAAAACAGCATGAAACGTACATTGGCTTATATTCTGGCATTGGTCATGACGGTGTCGGTAATGGCAGTCGGCTCCTTCGCGCTTCCGGCCGCGGCGGAAGACGGGGAATATTTTGTCGACTTTTCCCTCCCTTATGTAGGGGGAAACCCGGTTGTGACCGGCGGTACCTGCGGCGTGGACTCCGGAATCAACAGTCATGTAGAGGCCGGCGGCGATGTCGGTCTCTCGGTATGCCAGCATATCAGAGGATTCAAATGCGTACCCGAGCCCGGCTTGTTCAAAAACGACGAATTCGTCTTTATCGAGGTCGTATTCTATTGGCCGAGCGACACCACCAATGATAACACCAAATTACATGCCGAGGTGGGCCTGGGCGACGCCAATTCGGTTTTCACCTGGAACAGAAGCGAAATCGGCAAGGTTGACGAGTGGGTCACCTACGAATTCAAAGAGCAGCTGGGGGCCAACAAGGTCAACGCCAACCCCGACGGCATCAAATTCATGCTCTTCCACAGCGCCAACCGCACGGTTACCAATCCCGGGGCGGATGATTATGAAGCCCTCATCATCAAGAGCGTCCGGATCTATAAGGATCCGACCCCGAGACTTGACTGGACCCTGCTGGAATACTATATCGACAACCGGTTGGACACCGCCCTCTATACCCCCGAAAGTATAGAAGACTATAACGCGGAGATCGCCAAAGCCCAGCAATTGGTCCGGGACAACAAAGGCAAACCCGGCGTTACCATTACCCAGGCGGACATCATCACCCAGATAGACGATATCAAGACGGCGAGCAAAACAGTGGTCATCAAGGATAAAACCTATATCCTGACCAACGCCGAATTCAAGGGCTTTGATTTGGTGGATCTCGACGCTACGGTGACCGGCTATGTCGGAAATATCTCCGAAAGCCGCTGCTGGGTCGTTCGCCCGAACGAGAAGTATATGCCGTTGTATGAGGCTAAGGACGAAGAGGGCCAAGGCGTGCTGGACGGCGTTTCAGCCGTCACGATCGAGGTGGAATTCATGTTCGCCGATGACGCCCACGGCAGCGACCGGTTCACCATCGATCACCCGCGTGAATCCGGTTTTGTCACCAACGCGGCGGTATTTTTTGAGCAGGCCGATTTCGAAGGTCTGGTCGATATCCGCTACGGCGTATATGGCGAATGGGGCAAGGTCACCATCGAAATGGAGGATTTCGACAACGCGAATCTGGAGGACAACACCGTCTGCCCCGGTGCGCTGCTGATGATATCCAACCGGTTCACCGCCGAGGTATATATCAAAGCGGTGAGAATCTTCGCCACCGCCGATAAGGAAAAAATGGTAGCCATCGAATTTATGCCGCCGGAGGTTGACCGGACGGCGCTGAAAACGGCCATTGACAATATCAAAGCGCTGGATCCGGAGGATTATGTGACCACCGATCCGAAGTGGATCGATATGTTCAAGGAAGACGGCCTGCTGGCCGAGGGCGAGGCGCTCTATGAAAAAGAGTTCGTCACCAGAGCCGAGATCGCCGTCATGGCCAAAAGGTTGGACGACGCCCGCAAAGCGCTGCCGGTACTGATAAAAGTGGATCCGGCGGTACTGCAAACCGCGATCGTGGCCGGAGAGGCGTTCCAGGCCAGAGAGGACTATAAAAATTTCTGCAACCTGTCCAAAACCAATCTGCAGACCGCGATAACCGACGGCAAAGCGGCGCTCACCGCGCTGGCGTCCCAGGATGCCGTCAACGCCGCCGCCAAAGCGATCAACGACGCGCTGGTTCTCAATACCGCCATGCGGTTGAAGGGTGACGTGGACGGCGACGGAGAGGTCAAGATCGGCGACGTCCGTATACTGCTCCAGAATCTGGTCGAAAAGATAACCTCACTCGACATCGACCTAATCGCAAGATCAGCGGCAATGGTCTCCAATTCTGACAATTATAGCGTCACCGACGCCCGCATCATCCTGCAATATTTAGTCGGAAAGATCACCGCATGGCCGGCATAAGCAGCCGCGGACCACGAATCACTGAAAAAGAACCCCGGAAAGGGATTCCAGCCGGCCGGCAGATCAAATCTGCCGGCCGGTTTTTCCTGTAAATTGACGGGACGTAAAAAAAATATTAAAAAAAAGTGAATAAATTTAAAAATTTTACTTGACATGTAAGTTACTTATACCCTTATACTATAACAAGAATGAAAAAAACAACATAATCTCGCCCCCTGCTTGGTGAAATTGCACAAAAGGGGATGGGATTATTAGGCAATATGCATATATCAATTCAGAACATCTCAGAGTATCTTCAGCACATCTCAGAACATCCACGCATGAAATCTCTTGTAATGAGAGGAAAGGGAGTATCACTGTGAAAAAGAAAACCATCAAAACCCTGTCGTTGGTGAGCGCCGTATGCTTGCTGCTGACGCTTATAGCCGTTTTTGAGCTGCCCGGGCAGCGGGCGGAAGCGTCGTCCCCGCCGCGGTCGTCAAACGTTACCGAGAATCCCATCTATGCCGAGGTGCCGAACGCGGATCTGGCGGTCGGAACCTTCGTCGCGGCCTATAATGCCGCGGGTACGAATTTGAACGCGGCCCGGCGGGTGCAGACAATCGCGCAGAACGCCAGCTTTGACAACACCAGCGTCATCCAGAACCTTATCGACAAGATCTACATGAACGGCGGCGGCACGCTGTATATCCCCGCGGGGCAATACCGGGTAAACGGCACGCTGACCATCCGCCGGGGGGTCACCCTCCGGGGCGACTGGGTGGAACCGGTCCGGGGCGAGCAGATCGACCTGACGAAGAATACGGTCCTGCTGGCCTATCGTGGCCGGGGGATCAACGGGCTGACGGACTACGCGGATTCCGCCACCACCGCCAAGCCCTGCATCGAGATGGAGATCGAGAGCTGCGTCGCCAACGTGACGATCTATTATCCCGAGCAGACGCCGGACAATATCGTCAGCTATTCGCCCGCCATCGTCATGGGCTGCCGGAGCTACTTCGGCAACGAGTACTGCAACGTCCGGGACGTGACATTGGTCAACCCCTGGGTCGGTGTGCAGTACAACTACTATAACGGCGGCGCGGCGCCGGTCATCAACGGCGTATACGGCTCCCCGCTGAAACTCGGGGTGGAGGTCGACGCCATCGCCGACGTCGGCCGGATCGAAAATCTGCACTTTTCGCCCGATTACTGGATCTTTTCGGGTTTTAACGCGACGGCGTTCGCCACCGAGCCGGCCAGAAAAGCCCTGCGGGACTATGTCTACGCCAACGGCGTCGGCGTCTCAATGCGCCGCAACGACTGGTCGTATACCTGCTATGTGGACGTCGACGGATACAACATCGGCTTCCGCGCGCACGAAGGCTTTTGGGAGGGAACCCCCAACGGGCACCATTACGGCTTCAACCTGACCGGATGTAAGACCGGCGTACAGGTCGACAAAAGCGCCGGCGTCGGCATCATGTTTACCGACATCAAGATTGTCGACTGCGAGGAGGGTTTTGTGGTGTCGGCCAGCAACGGCCAGACGGTGCAGTTGGTCAACGCCGACATCACCGCGTCCCGCAACGCCGTCCGGGTGGAGAGCGGCATGCTGCTGATGAACGGCAGCATCGTCCGCAAAGGCACCGTCTTAGTCAACGGCGGCGTGCTCAACGCGCTGGGCAACCGGCTTGAAAACAATATACCGCAGGTCACCTACGGCCTCGTGGGCCGGGCCATCCTGACCGACAATACCTTTACCAAGCCCTATATGCCGGACGACAACTCGATCTATGCCCACGAGATGAACAACACCCCCGGCGGCGATTACAAATACGAGAATATCAAGGCGCCGCCGTTCCCCAATGAGATCGCGAAGCCGCTGAAAAAGGCGCCGCTGAAGACCGATGTCTATGTGGTCAGTACCGCCAACCGGGTGGCATTCATGAACAGCGACAGCAATCGCGCTTATACCACCACATCGAGTACGGCGGACAGCACCACGCTGATCCAGAACAAGCTGGATGAGGCCGCGGCGGCGGGCGGCGGCGTGGTATTCCTGCCCCCCGGCAAATATAAGGTGAGCGGGTCCATCACCATCCCGTACGGTGTCGAGCTGCGGGGTTCGGGCGCCGAGATCGCCTCGCCCCCCCACGGCACCGGCAGCGTGCTGGAGATATGGGGCAACCGCAACAACCCCGGCGGCGATCCGGCCGTTATCATGGAAGCCCGCAGCGGTATGCGCGGCATCGTCTTCAATTATCCCGAGCAGAGCATCCGGAATGTGACCGCCGGAAAACTCGATGTGAAAGCGTATCCGTATGCCATCCAGGGACGGGGCGATAACATCTATCTGGCCAACATCGGCGTGCGGGCGGTATATAACGCGATGGACTTCGACACCTACCGGTGCGACAACCTCTACATCGACGGCGTATCCGGCCACGTGTTCAACAAAGCGATAAAATACGGCAACGACGGCGAGGGCGCTATCATCAAGAACGTGATGGCCAACGTCATCATCTACGCCTGCGGCGAGGAGAGCAAATTCGGCGGATGGGACAACTCCTTCCCCACCAAAGGCGATGCCTACGCCTATTCCTATGAATTCCTGGATTTCATGGAGATCGGCGACTGCAAAAACATCTATCTGTACAACAATTTCCATTTCGGCTCCTGGAGAGGGCTGCACTATGTCAACCAGGGCAACGGCGGGCCGCAGAACGCCAACAACATGGGGCTCGGCGTCGACGGCTCGCGCCAGTCAATCGTCTTTGACACCGGGCTGACCGGAACCTGCAATTTCATCAATTCCCAGATCGTGGCGCTCCAATTCGGCTATACCGACGCCACCTATATGGTCGGCAAGGCGGACAGCGATTTCACCGCCAACTTCTACGCCACCGATTTCTGGGGCGGGCCGAACAATGCCTTCGATATGGAGGCGGACACCGGTACCATCAACCATTACGCCGCCAACGTTGACGCGACCGGCGACAGATTCCTGAAGCTGGAAGGCGGCGCGCTGAAATTCATCAACTCCCGGCAGAACGGCGGCACCAACGTTTTGACGGGCAGCCAGAACTGGCTCTGGCAGATCGCCAGCCCGATGCGGTACACCGACACGCCGGCGCTCCAGAAGATCGGGTCGGGCAGCTTCAACGCCGAGGACCGGGTGGATGAGCCGGAGACGCTCACTTACTATGACCGGACCGGCTGGACCGCGTCCTCCGCTTTCGACCAGAGCAGGCTGCCCAACGTCCTTGTTGACGGCACCACTAACGCGACCAGGTGGACGACCGGACCGCAGAATTCAGGGACATTCCCCCGGGCCATCTGTATTGATATGGGCAAAGACTATGTGTTCAATACCATCAATGCGTTATGGGACGGCGGCGACTGGCCCCGGGATCTGACCGTCTATGCCGCCCCCGACAGCGCGACCGGGACGTTAGATCTGGAAAACGGCAACATAACCAATTGGGGCAGTCCCATTTTCTCCTCCAACAGCAATGTCACCAACATGGAATTCGACTTGCAGACCGCGCGGTATATCATGCTCCGGCAGGCGGCCGTCACGGGTCAGAGCGGCTATTGGAGTATTTTGGGCCTCAAGGTCGGATTGTCGACCAGCCCCTATTTCCCCCGGTACAACTGGGAAGCCAAGGCGAAGGTCGTACTGAACAGCGACAACAACAACAACGGCCCGCAGAACGCCATCAACGGCAGCGGCGTCAACACCGAATACAAGCAGGGCCCGCAGAACATCGCGCTGCCAAACTGGTGGATGGTGGATCTGGGTTCGGTCAAGACCTTCAACACCATAACCGTCGTAAACGGCGGCGGACAGGATAATCCCGGCGGCGGCGGCGACTATCCGCGGGACGGCATCATCCGGGTGGCGACCGATCCGCTCTGCTTCTCCAACCCCACCGACACCAATGTGGAGGACGGCACCTATTGGACCACCGTCGCGACCAGCTGCTTCTCCAACGGCACCAATGCCATCGACGTCGGCACCCAGACCGCGCGGTATATCATGATCCTGCGTCCCGGCGATGCGACTCTCGACGGGCTGTACTGGGCGATGAAGGATTTCAAAATCTCCATGATGCCCAACCCCTTCCTCAGCCGGGGTACCTGGAACGCCAAGGCGAATGTGGATAACGGCAATGCCTATAAAGCCCTTGTCAAGACCGACAACAGCACCAACAGCCAGTGGAATTACGGGCCGCAGAACGGCACCAACCTCCCGGGCTGGTGGATGGTGGATCTCGGGAAAAATACCAGCTTCAACACGCTGATCCTCAAGCACGGCGGCTATGGAGGCGACCCCCAGACCTGGAGAGGCGGCGACTGGCCGCAGGACGCCATTATCCGGGTGGGTACCAACGCGGCCTGCTGGTCCGACACCACCAATTCCGGCGTGGCCGGCGCGAACTGGACCACCATTACCAGCCCGGAATTCACCGATAACACCAAGCCGAAATTCTCCGACGGCGTCAACGTCATCGACGTCGGAAACCAGACCGCGCGGTATGTCATGATTCTGCGGCCCACCGGAGCGGGCAACCGGGGCAACTACTGGGCGATGACCGAATTCAACCTCGCCCAAACCGAATCCGCGTCGTCGCGGCCCGTGGCGCGGCAGGCGAGTCCGCTCGGCTATACCATGGTGTCCGAGCCGGGCTTTGAGAAGATCATGGAATCGGGCAGCACATACAAATTCAAGCTGGATATCGCCCCCGACTTTATGGCGGCCGGCACCTTTGACGTGTTCCTGAACGGCGCCACTTCCGGTCACAGGATATATCCGGACGGCGGCGGCGTCTATACCATCGACAATATCAGCGTGGATCAGGTGATATCGGTCGGGAATATTATCAAAAAATCCCCCCAGACCATCGCCTTCCCGAACGATAACGCGGCCCTGAATATGGTGAAGGGCACTTCCCGCGTGTATCCGATAACCGTTCCGGGCGCTGGCACCGGCCCGGTCACCTACGAGAGCGCCAACCCGCTGATCGCGACGGTGAACCCGACGACCGGTCAGGTGACGGCGGTCAACATCGGCACCACCGTCATCCGGGCGTTCAAGGCGGCCGACAACGATTACGCCAGCGCCGAAGCCGAATATATCGTGATGGTGACCGCCACCGAAATCGAACCGCCGCCGCCGTTGGAAGTGGTCATGTACGCCCGCGGCTATGAACCGGGCATCACCGTGTTCTCGGCCAACGGGGGCGCTTCCGGCCGGGTGGAACGGGATCCCGCCGAGAACGGATACGCGTTCTATGTGCAGAGCCACGCCACCGGCGGCGAAGGATACGAGATCGAGGTCCGGAACACCTGGGGCATGGACATCTCCGCCTACGACTACATAGCCTTCGATATCATGGCCACCAACACGGCGCTTCTGCAGGATATCGGCGGGCTGTTCCCGCGGATATGCAACGGAGGCGACACCGAAGCCAAGCAGACGCAGTATCAGGGCGCGTCGTCGGTGGCCGGAATCAAAGCGCTGTCGGCCAATACCTGGAAGACCGTCGCGGTCAGCATCAAGGACGACAATGTACACGCGACCAACGGCGGCGGCGTGGATAAGACCGACGTCACGGCGGTCCGGCTGCGGCTGCTCCGCACGGTGAAGACCGCCCTGCCCGGCACGCTGTATATCCGGAACGTCCGGTTCCAGACCAATCCGAGCGCCAGCGCGCCCGCCTATGAGCCGACGGTGCCCAAAATCATGGCGGACGACTTCAACGGCCGCAATGACAATATCACGACCGGCGCCACCGCTCCGGACAGATATGAAGCGTATAAGGTGGATATCGCAAACCACGATATCTTCCACATCAACTACACAAACGGCGATATCCGTCAGGATTGGAGCGCCTATGAATACAAATACTTCGTGTTCGAGATGTATGTGACCGACGAGAGCCTGCTGCAGATGAAGCGCGGCGGGAACAACTGGTTCATCATGGTCGGCGAGCAGGACGCGTGGAACGACTCCTGCGCGCGGCTCAAGCTCAATGTCGATGAGATCCGGGCGGCGGCGCCCAGAACCTGGGTCAGGGTCAGCGCCCAGCTGGCCAGAAACAATACCAGCGGGCTCACCTTCGCGGGCGGAACCTTTACAAATGACCAGTTCAGCTTCAGCGCGATCCGGAAGATGGGGCTGCAGTTTGAATTCGACGGCCCGAGAACCGGCGAGATGTATATCCGCAACCCCCGGTTCCAGGATAACCCGTTCGATACCGGCGAAGAGGCCCCGACGGCCAGCAACCCGATCATTACCAGCCGGT